>MFRQ01000155.1:8796-24218 GCA_001784615.1 Candidatus Melainabacteria bacterium RIFOXYA2_FULL_32_9 | reverse complement strand
TTTTAATGGATAAGTCAGGACTTATTGTTACAAATAGCCATGTGATAAGCCAATCCGGAGATGATATCCAAATTAGATTTGGTGCAAATCAGGTCATTGAAGGAAAAGTTATAGAGAATGACAACAACGCAGATATAGCGATAATTTTAGTTAATCTTAAAAATATTAAGGATTACACCGTTCTGAAACCTTTTATTCCCACTATCAATGAACCATTAGTATTAATAGGAGAACAAATTTTAGCTGTTGGAAGCCCTATAGAATGGGAAACGCTTGAAAAAACCCTGACATCAGGAGTTGTTGGAAAGTATGAAGGTAATTTAATCTATCATGATGCCAGTATAAATCAAGGAAATTCAGGTGGGCCGTTATTTAATTATGATGGTGATGTTGTTGGAGTTAATACTTTTATCGAATCAGCAGCTGGACAAGCTATTGGTGGAAGTGTTTCAATTAATAAAGTAATGCCAATCTTTGAAAGGGCTAGACAAAAGCTGGGTTTAATACCTATGCCATCAGAAAACCTTCTGCCTGATATTCCAAATACTCCATATCCCATTGACAGACTACTAGAACAAGGAATAGGAGGTTTTCCTCGAAGAGATAGTAAAGATTACATGGTTGATTCAAAATATTTTACTGTAGAATTTAGAACACCTCCACAGGGATATAAAGAGTTTTTAGAGCAGGAGCAAGAACTTCTTAAAAATCGACAAAAGCGTGCAGAACACCATGGATTTGAAATAAAGGACGATGAACTGCACTCAAAAAATCTTGCCAAATTCTATAATTATAGTAAGCCTGTTGTTACTGTAATAGTTAAACCTAAACCACAATTAACCAATGGAAGTAAAGCATTAAATACTTTAATGCTTACTGCTGTTTTGATGTCAGCTGTTGGTTCAGCATATTCTGGAGTTCCATATTCACCAACTTATACATCATATTCAAATATTCGCAGGTATGAGAAGGATTTTCTCAAAATGACTCTCATGAACCGAGATAATACTAAAACATATATTCCTTATCTAAGTGCCAGAATACCCGTTGAAAATATGGAAATTAACAATACATATGGATATATGACCAGGTCGTATAATAAATTAGTTGATAAAACGTACGCTGGAGTATATGAATATAATCCTAAATATTTTGATTTAGATAAGCCATTAAAAATGGTAATTCAAGCTGAAGGTAGCGCTGAAAGTAATGAAATTGAAATACCAGAGAATATAAAAAAGACTATAATTGAAGATTTTAAACCATATTGGAATATGGAGTATCTAAATACTCTTGATGTCAATAAAAAGAACTTGATTAATAAGTTAGGTCAGGAAGCCGTGAAAACAGCAATTTCTAAAATTAATGTAAATGAATTTTCTGGTAGGAAAAAAATTAATTATTATAAAAAACAGAATAATTTAGTGAAGTATTATAAGTTAAATATAGATAATGATAAATATATCTTTGTTAATGATGGTGATGTCGAATATAGATATAATCCTAAAGGACAACTAATAGCTGTTATTACATCTGATAAAAGTCCAACTTATCCGAAAATAAAATACTCATATGCTTATCCAGATGGAAAATTGACAGCAATTAATGTACAACTTGTTGAAGAGGAAAGATATATTCTAAATCTAACAGGAATTATCACAACATTATGTTCTAATAATTCCTGTCGTTCTACCGACAAAATACCAAGTGATTATATTATTACAGGCCCATATAAAACTTACGATGAGGCTAAAAATTCTAATTAATGGGAGCAACCGCTATGATCACAGGCATTTATTCCTGTTTCAAGAGTTCCGTTAAGATAATCAAGCACAACCTTTTCAGGATCTTCCGCCGGTGCACCAGAAATAACTTTAATTCCAAATTGAGCGAATATTTCTTGCGCTCTTCCACCCATTCCTCCTGCTATAACAAGGCTGGCTCCTTGCTCTTTTACCCATGGCGGAATTATTCCCGGTATATGTTCAGGTGGTACTATTTCTTCTTTATTTACAATAGTTTTTGTTGTTTCTTCAACATCAATAAATGTAAATACTTCACAATGTCCAAAGTGAAGACATAATTTTCCGTTGGCTGTTGGAATAGCAATTTTCATGAATTCTCTCCTTCTAACAATAACTTTATTCTTTCCCACATGTCATTTATTTTATTCGAGATTAATCCTTTAGAATGTTCAA
The DNA here is from genome assembly GCA_001784615.1 of Candidatus Melainabacteria bacterium RIFOXYA2_FULL_32_9. Taxonomy (NCBI): domain Bacteria; kingdom Bacillati; phylum Candidatus Melainabacteria; species Candidatus Melainabacteria bacterium RIFOXYA2_FULL_32_9. The sequence goes on along the minus strand of MFRQ01000155.1, from coordinate 22,020 downwards.
TTATGGTTAATCTCTCAATCTGTGCTTTCGTAAACTCTTTACTGTATGGAATTTCTCCAAGTAAATTCAGGTTTTTTTCCTGACAAAACTCTTTTATCTTGCCTGATAAGTCAGGATTTAAGTCATATTTATTAACACAAACACTAGCTTTTACCTTAAAATGTCTGGTTAATTGATAAACTCTTTCTAAATCATGAAGTCCTGATAAAGTTGGTTCTGTTACTATTAATACTAGATTTGCTCCTGATATTGAGGCTATTACAGGACATCCTATACCTGGAGATCCATCAACAATAATAAGTTCATTTTTATTTTGATTAGCTATGAGTCTTGCTTGATTTCTAATTGTAGTTACAAGTTTACCTGAATTTTCTTCGGCTATACCTAATTTAGCGTGTACCATTTTGCCAAATCTTGTATTTGAAATATACCATTCACCTGATAATTTCTTGTTTAGCTCAATAGCACCATTAGGACAAAAATAAGTACAGACCCCACAACCTTCACAATTAATTCTATTAATCTCATAATCTTTTGATATGGCATTAAATCTGCATAATTCGATACATTTACCACATTGAATGCATCTGTCACTATCTAATATAGCTTCTTTACCTGAATAAAAATCAGTTTTAGTTTCTATTTCCGGATTCAGTATTAAGTGTAAATCAGCAGCATCAACATCACAATCTACTAAAACTTTATTTTCAGCTAGAGCAGCAAATGCTCCAACAATGCTTGTTTTTCCTGTTCCACCTTTACCGCTTATTATTACAAGTTCTTTCATCGTGATACCTCTTTTTTAAAAAGAGTTAAAAGAGGAAAAAATAGTTCTTTATATTCTGGAAGCGTTTCTATAATAATTTCTCCTCTTGAATAGGCTTCTGCTATTAGTCTATCATCAGGAATCTTTGCCATTATTTCAATCTGTTCAATATTTGCATATTCTTCAATTAAATAATCGTTACTACCAGATTTATTGATGACAATTCCAAATGGTAAACCCATCTTCTTTACCATATCTACAGCCAATTTAAGATCATACAATCCAAAAGGCGTTGGCTCAGTTACAAGAATCACAAAATCAGTGTCACTAATCGCACTTATAACCGGACAGGAAGTCCCTGGGGGGCAATCTAAAATCTGTATTTGAGAATTATTTAAACACCTCTTTACTTCTTTAATTAAAGGAGGTGACATTGCCTCACCAATTCTTAATTTGCCATGAATAAAGTTTAGGTTATCAATCTTACCTTCTTCAATAACCCCAACTTCTCTACCGGTTTCGTGAATTGCTTTAACAGGACAAACAAGCATACATCCCCCACAGCCATGACAGAGTTCAGGAAACACAATTATTTTATCTTTTATACAGGCTAAAGCATTAAATTCACAAAGATTGCTACATTTACCACAACCTATACATAAATCAGAATTTATTTCTGGGACAGGCAAAAATACTTTTTTCACTTCCTGTAATTCAGGTTTCAAGAATATATGGCAATTAGGTTCTTCTACATCACAATCAAGTAAATATACATTTTTATACTGTTTCGAGAGAATCCAGGCTAGATTTATTGATACAGTACTCTTTCCTGTACCACCTTTACCACTTGCTACTGCTATTCTCATAAATATCTATTTATCCTGTTCGGGTGTGTCTTTTTCTTGCTCTAAATGAGCCCTTTGCCAGCCGGTTAATCCGGTAGATTTAAACATATTTCTCCATCCTCTTCTTTTGCCAAAGCAAAAGCCTGCAACAGCTCCAGCTAAAATAGGGAATCCAAAAGAAATACAATTACCTAATCCTCTACCTGTCATCGGTCCTGACCCTAAAGGTCCTGTACCGTCTCTTCTTGGCATAATTGCTCCTTTCTTGATTTATAAATTTACCAATGTCCCTCAACATCAGGGGAGAGGGATTCTTGTAATTCATTATTTTTAAATTTTTCAATGGCTTCTTTAACAGAGCCTTCAGCACCTGTATAAACTTTTATTCCTGCAACTGATAGGATTTTAAATGCTTTAGGACCACAATGTCCTGTTATTAATGCTTCTACATTTTGATTAACAATGTTCTGTGCTGCCTGTATTCCTGCACCTTGTGCAGATTCCAGATTTTGTTCATTATCAATGAAAACAAATGTGCTGTTATCCATATCGTATATAATAAAGCCAAATGCTCTGCCAAATCTTAAATCTACATTACTATTTAAATCTTTACCATTTGCGGTAATTGCTATTTTCATATTAGACTCCTAAAAAACACAGATAGATTTACTTTAATCATACAACTTGACAATTATAATTGTCAAGTCTAGTATAAATTTAAATTTGTGTGTTATTATTAATATGAGCAAGTAAGGAAATAATATGCAGGTTAATGAGAATTCACCAGTTTATCCTATGGGAGTAGCAGCAAGAATTCTAGATGTTCATCCACGAACTCTCAGGATTTATGAGGCTGAAGGACTTATTTCTCCATCAAGACAGGGAGGAAAAAGATTTTTTTCTCAGAACGATTTAAATTGGATTGAGTGTTTAAGAAAACTTATCCATGACGAAAACTTAAGTATACCAGGATTAAAGAGACTTCTGGAGCTTGTTCCTTGCTGGAAATTGAAAGATTGTCCGTCAGAAATTAGGATTAATTGTGCTGCTTTAAAAGAAAGAGAAAAAAGATGCTGGGAATTAGCTCAAAAAGCTTGTGAAAAGTCCTGCCAAAATTGCGAAGTCTTTTTAAGCAGAAAATCTTAATCTATCTGATTTTTATAATTTTAAGGACAGCGAAAAAAATGCTTATGGATTTTGATGAAAAAATGCGAAGCGGGAGCTTACAATTTCGAAAACGACGAGTTTTCGAAATTGTAAGCTCATTCCAATAGGTATTTTTGTAAGTGACTGAGTCACACTATTAAAGTCTTTAACTATTTCAACCTTATATATGTGTCTTTGGCACTTCTTATAACCAGCAAATAATCGAGCAATAAAAAATGCGTAAGTATTTTTTATTGCGTCCTTAAATTTAATTTACAACTTTTTTTCTTTTGATAAGATTTTTATTTTATAATTTTTTTTGCACATTTTTAATAAATTTGTTTGAATTAATTTTTATCATTATTTCTTTTTTTAAGACACAAAGATCCTTTCTTTGAAAGAATTTCAGGCTTTGTGAAATTTAAATTTTTTCTAGTTAAAATTTTTCATAATAATAAAATCCCTACAAAACTACTTGACATTATAGGAACTTTTTGGTTTATAATTAGTCTAATAACTAGAATCTTTGGCATGTTATAAACATATTAAAGAGACTTGAAAAATCCCCTAAGAGGGAGTTACACACAGATAGATAGGTTTTTGAAGTAAGCCATTATTTCGGTCTCATTCAAAACTATCGACTAACAAAAGGAGGCCAGTATAATGGCATACGAAGACATCATTTTACAATGTGCAGACTGTGGTTGTGATTTTGAATTCACAATTAGCGAACAAGAATTTTACGCTTCAAAAGGGCTAACAAATCAGCCAAAAAGATGTAAACCTTGTCGCAACGCAAGAAAAGGTGGCGGTAGCAGAGGCGGCGGCGGATACCAACAAAAAAGAATGTACGATGTAGTATGTTCAAATTGTGGTGCAGACGCTCAAGTACCTTTCAAACCATCTAATGACAGACCTGTACTTTGTAAAGCTTGCTATTCAAACTCTTACTAAGTTAAGGTTAAGCTAAAAGAGAGTTATCAATTGATAACTCTCTTTTTAGATGTAAATTTTTATTGTTGTTTTATCCATTCTTTAGCTTTATCTAACTCAGAAACATCAAAATATCTAACTTTTCCAGGCATAATATTTTCTGAGAGCTTTAAAATGTGCTTTTCAAGCTTTTTATCTCCAACGAAAGCTGTATAGTCAAAATTATTTTTATGTTTTAAATAAAAATTAAAATCAACTAAAAATCCTTCAAGACTATACCCTTTAACCTTATCCATGACTATTAAAGTTCTCACTTTTCCAAATTTTTTAATCAAATCTTCAAATTCTGGAATAATATTTCCTACATCTTCTTTAGTTATCATATCTTTAGCTTCAATGTAGATATAATTTTTTTCTTTTTCTACAAGTTTTATCATATTTATTTCCTCCCATACCATATTTTGGGCTTTAGTTGGTTATTTAAAGCTCTCTTTGGGCAATTCTTTTAACTAAATTTTCTATTTTCGATGTTTAAACTCTATTAACTTGAATTGCTAATTAATTTCAGCCAAAATTCTCAGAAACCCATCCCTGCCACTCTATCTTATAGTTTTTGAGAACTTTAATTCAGTTATATCAAGCTTTTTAAAACTGATTTTTTAGATTTACCAATTTGATTTGAAAAGTCCTCTTCATTTTCAGGCTGTAGTTTTATAGTTTTATCAGTTTCCGAATAAGCCTGTTTTGTAATGTTTTCTTCATCAATATCTTGGCTTTGGTTAGAATTCCTTTCAGCTTGTGCTTCCCTAATCATTCGGTCTGCTTGCTGAGCAACTTTCATATCTTGTGTTGATGGTTTAGCCGGTGCCATAGCAGCACTCTTAATTTTCTAGGCTTTTTCTATGGTTTCTTCCGGGGTTTTTCCTTTAGAAATATTCAAAGAGACCTCGCCACTTACTGCATATCGCTGTCCATCAGGCCCCTGCTCATATTCATATTGAGCTGGCTTAACTACAAGGCCAGCTGCTGCTGACATATGAACTTGTTCATGGCTTCGAACTTCTTTGTCTCTTATTTTTAGGTCTTCAACTTTCTTTTTATCTTCCTTAGAAAGTTCTTTATCATTATTGTTTGAATCTTTATTTTTTTCTGTATCCTTGATTTGATTAGCCTGATCCTGTTTATATAGCTCCATGCCTTCTTTAGAAATAGTTGCTTTATCAACTATTTCATTCTGAGAAATTTTTGTCTTTGAAAAATCATCCTGGTAAGAAGACTTGCTTATATCCCGAATTTTATTAACATTCCAAATTTTATCTATGATACATAGATCATTGTTAATAATCATAATCCAGAAACCTTTCTTTATTTATATTATCATAAAATTTCATATTTTTAATAAAAAAATAGTAGATTTCTGAATTATTTGCTTATTTCTACGATTCAGATAGAAATTTAATAGCTTGAATTTACTAATAAGATTTACTACTCTTTTGCCATTGTAAGAGCTTGATCAATATCTGCAATAATATCATCAGGATCTTCAATGCCTATTGATAGTCTTATAAAGTCTTCTGTCACACCAGTTGAAATACGCTCTTCTTCTGTCAATTGCTGATGAGTTGTACTGGCGGGATGTATTACAAGTGACTTTGCATCACCAATATTTGCAAGATGGGATAATAATTTAACATTGTCGATAAACTTAATTCCTGATTCCATTCCACCTTTGATTCCAAAACCAATTATAGCTCCCTGACCTTTAGGAAGATATTTCTTAGCCATCTGATAGCTTGGATGACTTTCAAGACCAGGATAATTAACCCAATTTACATTTTTATGCTCACTTAAAAATTTAGCAACTTTAACAGCATTGCTACAATGACGTTCTATTCTTAAAGGTAATGTTTCTATACCCTGTAAGATTAAGAAGGAGTTAAACGGGCTCACAGCAGGCCCTAAATCTCTTAATAATTGTGTTCTAGCTTTAACTATATAAGCAGCCTGTCCAAATTTTTTTGTATAGGTAATACCGTGATAGCTTGGATCAGGCTCAGTTAATTCAGGGAATTTATCTGCTTTATCCCAAGGAAAACAGCCTGAATCAACTATTAAACCACAAATAGATGTCCCATGCCCTCCAAGAAATTTTGTAGCTGAATAAACAGTAATATCTGCACCATAATCAAACGGTCTAAAGAGATATGGTGTGGCAACAGTATTATCAATAATTAACGGGATATTATGTTTATGTGCAACATCAGCTAACTTTTCAAAATCTAAAACCCGTAACCCGGGGTTTCCAATGCTTTCTGCAAAAATAAGTCTGGTTTTATCTGTAATAGCTTTTTCAAAGTCTTCTGGATTGTCAGAATCAACGAATTTAACCTTTATACCCATTTTAGCAAAAGTATTTGCAAATAGAGTATAAGTTCCTCCATATAAAGATGAGGAGGCAACTATTTCATCTCCTACTTTTGCAATATTAAGACAAGCAAGAGTTGTTGCAGCTTGTCCGGATGACACTGCAAGAGCTCCGATCCCACCTTCTAAGAGCGCAATACGCTTTTCAAGAACGTCAGTGGTAGGGTTCATTAGTCTTGTATAGATATTACCTGCCTTTTTCAGGCTAAATAAGTCTGCTGCATATTGTGAATCCTCAAAAACATAAGAAGTTGTCTGATATATAGGAACAGCTCGTGAATGAGTATCTGTATCAACTCCCTGCCCCCCATGAACGGCTATTGTATCAAATTTCATAATTATTTCTCCATATATATTTTATAGAAATTTAGTTTATAACAAGATTTATGATTAAAACAGCACTAAATGCAGGAATTTTACCAAAAAACCATAGAACTTACTCAATAAATAATGGCTTCAGATTTTCTCAACGTAATAATGACAGCAATTTATTTATATATTGTTTAGACAGAAAAATAGCTTTATAATGAAGCTGTATAAATTGCGTAAGGTGTATAATGAAAAAGTTATCAATAATATTAATTCTCATAGTTAGCTTTGCATATGTAAGATTTTACCCATATATAACACTTAATAGCCCTGAAATAGAGAATATATATACTCCGATAGAGAAGATTTTAACATCTTCAGCAAATATTACAGATAAATCAGAGTATAAAATTCCACAAACTCTTGTTACTGGTTTAATAACTACTGGAACTGTATTAACAGGTTTTTCATTAGCAGAAGTACTTGTAGCATTAGGAATAGTTGGAGTTGTATCTGCATTAGTTATACCTGGAGTATATATAGGTATCCGAGAACAGCAATATAAGACAAGCCTGAAAAAAGCTTATAAAGATTTAACGCAAGTTACTATGCTTATAAAGCAAAAGAATAAAAATACCTTAAGTGGTGTTTTTACAAGCCCTACTTCATTAAGAGATGAATATCTAAGCTATATGAATTATCTTAAGATTTGCGATCCTGCAGCTACACAAGGAGAATGCTGGTATTCAGGAGGAGGATACAGATTAGATGACGGATTAATATTTGTAAACCTAGCTTGGTGGTTTGACGGGAGTGAGGCTGGTGCTGTATTGAGTAACGGAATGAATTTGTATTTTAATTGGGATGTATCTTATAATTGTTCAAATAGCGCACCTACACTCCCAGAATGTGGAAGGATTTTTGTTGATGTTAACGGAATGAAAGGTCCAAATACCTGGGGTAAAGATATGTATTTTTTCTTTGTCAACGAAGACAGACTTATACCATCAGGACCTCTTGTTGAGGATACGTGTGAAGGTAGTGAAGGTACAGGCTGCGCAGGAGTTTATCTTACGGAATAATTTCTAAGGAATAAAATATGTATTAACCTTTGGTGTAAGCAGAATGCAGGGCTTCATTTCTATATTTTATCGAAAATTAACTCATTCTGGTATAAGTAATCTTGATAATTTTAATGATCTTATAAATAATTGGCACAAATGTAAGGAAATATTTGATAAAATATAAAATTATAGTTTACTGAGAATAAAATATGACAAAAAAAGTTAGAGTTTTAGGAATTCAGATTACTCCTGAAATTGGAGATAAAGAAGCTAATCTTAATAAAGTTGAGAATTTTATAGAACAAAACAGCTGGTTTAAGCCAGATCTGGTTATATTGCCGGAAGTTTTTAATTGTGGTATTGGTCAGGGAAAACTCCTTCAAAAACTGGCTGAACCTGTTTCAGGCGGGCCAACGACAGAATTGATGTCTTTTTTGTCAGCTAAATATAAAACGAATATTCTCGCAGGAAGTTATATAGAAGAAGGTTCTGACGGGAAATTCAGAAATACCTCAGCAATATTCGATAGATCAGGAAATATAGTCGGTAAATATCATAAAATTCATATGTTTTCATACTATGGCAGTCAGGAAGGAGATTTTATTACTCCTGGTAATTCAAGTGTTGTGGTTGATACAGATATTGGCAAAATAGGACTTAGCGTTTGTTATGATTTAAGATTTCCTGAGTTATATAGAGCCTTAACTTATTCAGGTGCAGAAATAATAGTTTGTCCTGCTGCTTGGCCTTATCCAAGGCTAGAACACTGGATAACATTAAATAAAGCAAGGGCAATAGAGAATCAGGTATATTTTATTTCTGTTAATCAAGTAGGAAAAACGAATGGAGCAAGGGTGAATCTTGGTCATTCAATGATAATTAATCCCTGGGGTGATACAATTGCATCAACAGGGAGTGAAGAAGCAGTTATGATGGCAGAAATAGACCTTGATATGGTTAGAAAACTCAGAGAAGAGTTCCCTGTCCTTAATGACAGAAACCTAAATGCCTATGAAAGTCTAGACTTTTAGAGTTTCTTCTTCAGCATTATTATATTCAGTTAGATTATATAAGTCTGTTTCCAATTCCTGAATGTGTGTTTTTACGTGTTTCAGACCTCTTTCAAGTTTTGGAACCAGAGTATCCTTATTTCTAAGGAATTGTAAATTTATAATCTTTATAGTTGACATGCTATCCAGATAAATCTTTCTGATTTTTAGGATTCTGTCATATATTTTCTTATGTATAAATCTCTCATTTTCAGAAAGGAATGTAGAAAGATTGCCAAGTGTTACTTGAGAGTCTTTAATTTTATCTTTTGCAACTTCTTGTTTGAGCTTATCCAGATATTTCTCTAACTGTTGATAGATATTCAACATAAATTTTTTCTTTTTAGTAAGATTTATCTCGAAATATTTTTTGGTACAAATAAAACCGCTTTGTGCCAGCCATTTTTTATCTTCATTAGATATATTAAAATCAATTACCTGTGTTTTACCAGCATCAATACTGATAATATCAATCTGATCATTCTGACCATGAGTACTGATAAGTATGTCAGTTGAAATATTATATGAAGTATCAAGAATTGCGCCAAAATAATCAAACAGGTTACTTATTTTCCTTTCCTGTCTATCTCCTTCAAGCCTAAATTCCAGAATTCTTGAACTGGTACTTGATATTAGATTTTTTGAGAATGTCCATATAGGGAAGTTATTTATAATATCACCGTCAACAAGACAGTTGCCATCTTCCCATACAGGTTTAAAGAAGCCGGGTATACTTATTGATGCTCTTATTGCATAAGCAATTTCAACATCCGGAGTTGTGCTTTTACTAAACTCTTTGAAAGTTGTACAGCTTATATTTGTTGTAATTATAACTAAATCTCTCTTAATATCTTTAAAAGTAACAGGTTCATTACCTTTAGGGTTAAATCTTTCTCCATAAAACTTGGTTTCTATAAGGTTTTTAAGTGTGAAATATAGTTTTTCCCCCTTACATAAGCCAAAATCTTTCCCCATAGGAATATATAAATCCCTAAAAATCTCGAAAGGAGTATTAAAAATAATGTTATTTATCTCTTCGTAATTATATCCTACTGCATAAAGAGCAGCAAAAATAGCACCAACAGAGGATCCGGCATATCCTGTTATATCAATATTTAATTCTTCAAGGGCTTTAAGAACACCAAGATAAGCTGTTCCTCTTACTCCCCCACCTGCAAATATGCAAAAATAGTCAGACATTTTAGACTCCCCACTTTAATTAAAGAATTAAACTTTATTTCTGCTTTTTTATAAATAAGTTACTATGATCTATTTTAATTATTAAATGACAGCTTTTAAAAAATATCATACATTTTTAGTATTTTATAAATAAAAAGTAAATATTTATAAGAAAAATATATTTGATGAATTTGAGATAAAATACAGAATCTAGTAAAATAAAAACTTAAATTGTAAAATCTTGATATATTCTAATTTTTACAGATAATAAGAATTTTATAAGTGTCAGGAGTGTGGGTGAATGGGCATATCAGTAGTAATACATACTTATAATGCAGATAAATATCTTGAAGAATGCTTGCAATCTGTCAGTTCTGTTGAAGAAGTTATTATATGTGATATGTATAGTAATGATAGAACGATAGAAATTGCTCAAAAATATGGCTGCAAAATTATTTATCACGAAAATGTTGGCTTTGCTGATCCTGCAAGGAATTATGCTCTAAGCCATGCCACTCAGGATTGGGTATTAGTGGTTGATGCAGATGAAGTAATAACTAAAGAACTGCTGGACTATTTAAGAGAAGAAACCCAAAAACCTGATTGTCCTGATGTTTTCTTGATTCCAAGAAAAAATTATGTTTTTGGAAAATTTATGCGCTCATTATATCCAAACTGTATATTGAGATTTTTCCGTAGAGGCAATGTGTCATTCAGCAAACATGTTCACTGCACTCCTGATGAAATAAGAGGAGTAGAGTATAAAATTGATCCAAAGCGTGAGGAATTAGCTATTATTCATTATAATTATGACTCTGTTGCTTCATTTATATCTCGTACAAACACATATACAACATTAGAACTTGAGAAAATGGCAAAAAGAGGATTTAAATTTTCACTAAAATACCTGATTTTGAGACCATTTGGCGAATTTATAAAGAGATATTTCCTTAAAAGTGGATATAAAGATGGTTTACATGGATTTATTGTAGCTCTTTTATGGGGAATGTATGAAAGCATTGCCATAATTAAATTATGGGAATATGAAAAGAACCAAAAACTGATAAAAGTGGAAAATATTGTTCCCCAAAAAATTGAACAAGCAACATCTTAAAACCTTTATGAAGAGGATTATTTCTTGGACACAAAAGGATTATCTTTTATATAAAATCTCCAGGGATAGTCAGCTGCTAACTTTATTCCAATTCTTGTTGTCGTAATTATTTTGTTTTCTGGAATTTTAGTTCCTGCTTCTATCCAGATATCTGAATTCGGGCTTGTAAGGTCAACTGCATTAAGTTCTTTAGTTATGTTTAATTCTCTACATAGTTTTCCTGGCCCATTTGTATTTTGAACAGGGGTTATGGGTTCTAAAGCCCTTATTAAGACAGCACCCGCAGTATCTTCAGGCTCAGTTACTACGTTAAAACAATGATACATGCCGTATATAAAATAAACGTAGGCAATTCCCGGTTGATAAAATAAAGTTATAGCTCTAGGAGTTTTACCTTTGAAGGTATGACAGGCAGGATCATCTTGAGTATAAGCTTCTGTTTCAACTATAATTCCACTTAGAACTTGTTTCCCTACTCTTCTTGATAGCTTAGATCCGAGCAATTCTTTAGCTACGCATAGAGTTTTTCTATTATAAAAGTCTTTAGTCAGGATATTCATAATATACCTTAATAGAGTTTTCTATAAATAAAATAAGTACACTTTTTTTCTTCTTTATTTAAGATAGAGTTTTCTGTGATTACATCTACTCTTTTAATTAATTTAAAATTAATTGGAATATCTGCAAGATCAATAATATTAATCAAATAAACAGGATTTTCTGAAATAGAAATAATGGGCTTTGTCTTTTTATCATAATATATAATTAAAGGTTTTTTATTTTTAATAGGAATAAGCTTATTATCTTTAACAGTGTAATTAAAGATTATTCCTTTATCATTTATCATCTCAATATTTTGTTTTGTTCCACTAAATATTAGGAAGTCATAATCATTGTAATTCTCTTTTTTTACTAATAATTCGTATCTTAAAGGATAAATTTTCCAGGTTGGATTTTCTTCAAACAGTGGATAATACCAGTCATCATCGGAAAATATTAAGCCTATTTTTGAATTATCAGGAATAGTTTCTTCAAGATATTTAATTATAGGATAAAAGTACATTTTATCCTGGAAATGGGCTTCATCTCTCAGTCTGATAACATTTCTAAAATCAGTGAAATTATACTCAAATAAGGTCTGACAAACTTGCAAGAAGGGTTTTGATACGTTTGAAACAGGTATTACAGAATAATTAAAAATAATAACTAAAGTAATAATGCTCTTTTGGAGAGTTATTTTTCGATTATAGCTTAAAGCCAGAAGTATAGAGCTTAATACAACTGCTGATAATAAATATCTGTTATTCCAAATACAAAATCCCATTAATGTAGAAATTGTCAGTAAAAAGCCTATAGTAATCAGCCCTGTTAAGCTGATATAAAACATTTTATCTTTTTTATGAGTCATTTTTATAAAACTATACTTAAGCATAAAAGGTATAAGTAGGATAAAACCCAGAATACCAAACTTTGCTAAGCTCTCATGAATCATTGTATTGGGCTTGGATATGTCCAGAAAAAGTAATCCATCAGAGTTCTTTAAGCTAAACATATGAAACAAACTATTTTTTATATCTATATAATAGGGAGTAAGTTTGTTTGCGGCATCTATTCCTGTAAAATCAACAAATATTAATAAATATCTTATTAGATTAGCTGTAAACGCTTTGAAACATAGAGATATACTATGCCTGTAGACATAAAACTTTGTGCCTAAGAAATTTCCAAAATCAATATAATTAAGGATGTAATTATATGAGCTAAGAATCAAGAATGCAGGAATAGAAGCAGCTATAAATACTGTAATTGGTTTATAAAATAGCTTTTTTTTCTCTCTAGCAGATATTAGAAGATAGATTATGCCAAATATAGGTACGAAGAAGACTACAGATGTCTTGATCCCTAAATCAATACTAAAAGCTATAGCTGAAAATATAAGAGCTTTTTTGCTATTCTCTTTAACACCGTAAATAAACAAATATAGAGAAACAAGCAAGAAAAAAGCAACCAATAAATTAGTTTGAGCACTTGTAGATTCTAAAATAACAGCGGGAAATGATGCAAGTATAAATATTGTCCATAATATTCTTCTAGTTGATACTTTTAGGTACCTTAAATAAGTAAAAATGGTAAATATACAGCCAAGATAAGCCAAATATTGTGGAAATATAGACAAATAATCTCTTTTTAAAAACACCATCGACCAGAGTATTAAGATTTCTGAATTTATAGGAAGGATAATTTGTCTGATTGAGCTTGTCTCAAAATGAGCAAGGGTTTGATTCTGAATCCAAAATCCAATTCGAGCAAGGTGATAAGCCATACTATCCCAGGAATTAGTTGGAGCGATAAAGGTAAGAAATAAGCCAATTAAGCTTGAAAATATAAAAAATAT
>MFRQ01000155.1:103-8745 GCA_001784615.1 Candidatus Melainabacteria bacterium RIFOXYA2_FULL_32_9 | reverse complement strand
TTTTATTAATCTGGCTTCTTGAAAATCAATATGGGGAGATTTCTTGTATTTCCAATAATAAATTGAGAAAACAAATGTAATTATATTGAAAAATAGTACATTTATTGAGGTTATTTGTTTGATTATGGAGAGTATTTCAAAGCTAACAATTATTTGAGATACCAGTATCAAAATCAGATAAATAATTGAGTTCTCAAACCTTCTTGATTTTACCCCGCTGGCTAAAAAATATGATGAAGACAATACCAGACAAAAAGATATTATAAACAGTATTAAACCAGCCATACCCAACCCTTATACTAATTCGCAGTCTATCGAGTATGAAAATAAAGTATGTTTATGGAGGAACCTTGAAAATGCGAAGCAATTTTCACAGTGACGGAATAAATATACTTTATTGAATGCAAAATAGTATTACCAAGCTTATTTACTTAATTCATTATAGAATAAAAAACCTTAATTTTATTGGAAATCAAAAAGAGTGTGATTTTTAAAGATCACACTCTTTTTAACTATAGAATTACTTACTTAATTATTTATATGGGATAGGGTTTTCTGTTTTTCAAGGTATTCATTTATAGCTTTTGCAGCTTTTTTACCTGCTCCCATTGCATTTATTGCATTTGATTCACCTACAGGAGCTACATCTCCACCTGCAAAAACACCTGGAATAGATGTTAGACCAGTTTCAGGATCTATTATTATATATCCTTTTGCATTAACATCCAGGTTTAAACCTTCTTCTAGAGCTGATTTTTGAATTATTGGATTTGGATTTGTACCAAGCGCAACTATAACTGTATCAACCTCAATATTTACAGTTTTGTCTGTTGGAATTGGCTTCCTTCTTCCACTTGCATCAGGTTCGCCAAGTTCCATTACCTGAAGCTGCATTCCTAACACATAACCTTCATAACCTGTAATCTCGACAGGACTATGCAATAGTAAGAAATTTACACCTTCTTCTTTAGCGTGCTCAATTTCAGCTTTTCTTGCAGGAAGTTCAGCTTCAGATCTTCTATATACAATGGTTACTTCATCAAAACCGATTCTCTTTGCTGTTCTAGCCGCATCCATGGCTGTATTTCCACCTCCTACAACAGCAACTTTTCTGCCACCCCTGATAGGAGTCGGATATTCAGACCTATTAGCTCTCATTAAGTTAACCCTAGTCAAAAATTCGTTAGCTGAGTATACTCCATTTAGATTTTCACCAGATATATTAAGCATTTTAGGCAATCCGGCACCACTACAAACAAATATGGCCTCAAAACCATCAGAAAATAAATCCTGAATGGTAAGAGATTTGCCTATAATTACATTTGTTTTGAACTCTACACCAATTTGTTTTAAAGAATTAATTTCTCTGTCTAAAGCAGTTCTTGGCAATCTAAATTCAGGAATACCATATCTTAGAACTCCACCAAGAGCGTGAAGGGCCTCAAATACAGTTACTTGATAACCTGATTTTGCCAGATCTGCTGCTGCTGAAATCCCGGCACACCCTGAGCCTATTATTGCGACTTTTTGTCCGTTTGAGGTTATTTGTAAGGAGCTGCTGTCAGTTTTATCACCGACATATCTTTCAAGAGCGCCAATAGCAACAGGCTTATCTTTTATTCCTAATACACAGCTTCCTTCACATTGTCTTTCCTGAGGGCAAACTCTACCGCATACTGATGGCAACAAGTTAGTTTCTCTTACTAGCTTTCCTGCTGCATCTAAATTTTCCTTTGCAATTTCTTGAATAAAACCAGGAATGTTTATATTCACAGGACAACCGGCTACACATTTAGGATTTTTACAATTGATGCAGCGTTTAGCTTCATTTAATGCCTGCTCATCGGTAAAATTCTTTTCTACTTCTTCAAAATTTGCACTTCTATATTCAGGATCCAAAGTAATAGGGATCTGTCTTTCAATTTTTTCTTTTGCCATTTTTATTTCCTTAGTATGCCGAATTTGTCCAACAGATTACACGTTATGTTCCGTATAGTTTTGGTTATTATTTCGCTCTATTTTAACTCTTTCTATGATTTCATCAACCTCTTTTTCATCAAGAGTTTCTTTTTCGAGAAGAACTTTAACGATTTCATCCATTACATCTTTGTTTTCTGATAGAATTTGTTTTGCAAATTTATATCTTTCTTCGACTATAGATTTGATTTCTCTATCTATTATTGATGCAACTTCTTCAGAGAAATTTCTTTCGTGACCAAAATCTCTGCCTAAAAATACGTGCTCATTTCTTTTACCAAATGTCATTGGACCCATTTTTTCACTCATGCCAAAGTTTGTTACCATTTTTCTAGCAAGATCAGTAACTTTTTCAAGGTCATTTTGAGCACCGGTGGTGATTTCATTGAAGATAATTTCTTCAGATATTCTTCCTCCAAGAGTCATAGCCATTCTATCAAGTAACTGTGTTCTACTATAAAGAACCTGATCATTTACAGGTAGTGTCATGGTCAAGCCAAGAGCCATACCTCTTGATATAATGGTAACTTTATGAAGCGGATCACAGTCTTTAAGAAGTTTTGCAAGTAAAGCGTGCCCTACTTCGTGATAAGCAATAATTTCTTTTTCTTTTTCTGAAATTATGCGATTTTTCTTTTCAGGACCTGCTATTACTTTATCAATAGCTTCTTCTACATCTTCCATTTCAATTTCTTTTTTACTTTTTCTAGCTGCTAAAAGAGCTGCTTCATTTATTAAGTTTGACAAATCAGCACCTGTGAAACCAGGAGTTCTTTTAGCAATAACTTTTAAGTTGACTTCTTCAGCTAAAGGTTTGCCTTTAATGTGCACTTCAAGAATTTGCTCTCTTCCCATTATATCAGGCTTATCGATTACAACCTGTCTGTCGAATCTACCCGGTCTTAAAAGAGCGTTATCAAGAATATCTGGCCTATTTGTAGCAGCTATAATAATTATTCCTGTTGTACCGTCAAAACCGTCCATTTCAACGAGTAATTGGTTTAATGTTTGTTCTCTCTCGTCGTGTCCACCGCCTAAACCAGCACCACGTTGTCTTCCAACCGCATCAATCTCGTCTATAAAGACAATACATGGAGCATGTTTTTTAGCTTGTTCAAACAAGTCTCTAACTCTGGATGCACCGACACCAACAAACATTTCAACAAAGTCAGAACCACTTATGCTGAAAAATGGAACGCCTGCCTCACCGGCAACAGCTTTTGCCATTAATGTTTTACCTGTACCAGGAGCACCAACTAAAAGAACTCCTTTAGGTATTTTTGCTCCAAGTGCAAGATATCTTTCACCATTTTTTAAGAAATCTACAACTTCTTCTAATTCCTGCTTTGATTCATCGATACCGGCTACATCAGCAAAAGTCACTTTAACTTTGCTATCAAGCATCATTTTAGCTTTACTTTTTCCGAATGACATTGCCTGAGATCCACCACTTTGTGCACTTCTGAACATCAAGAATAGTCCTACAAGCAATAAAATTGGCAGAATTAATGATCCTATCAATCCAACCCATTGTCCTGAATTGTTTGGTGGTTCTACACTGATATCGATATTATGATTTTCAAGTTTATCTATCAAACTTGGGTTATCATTAGGCATTAAAACCTTATACTTAGTCTCGGTTAAAGCACTATGAGAAGGTTCTGTTTTAGGATTAGCCGTTATAACATTGTTGGTTATCTGTACAGATTCGATTTTGCTTTCTTTAACCAGTTTCATAAACTGGCTGTATGATAAATCCTGAACAGAATCTGTTTTTGATGTAAGTACAGTGACCATAAATGCTAATAATATCAGCACTAGTGTTATGTAAACTCCTGTTGTTTGGTATTTTTTCATATATAGCTCCCTTGAAAAATATGACTCAATACTGTTAATTTTGCTAAAAAATGAGATTTAGAAATAATCTTAATAAATTCTCAAACGTTCTTAATATATTTTACTATAATTTAATTTATCAGAAAGTAAGTTATAGACATATATGTGTTGTTCTAAAAAGGTGTTAAATGTTAGTATTTAGGTAATATTACCTGAGATTAATTAAAAAACTATACAGAAAATATTTTTTAATTTTTTATTGAAAACTCATACTAATTACTGACCCTGATTTTTACAATAGTAATATAATTGAAAAAGGGATGAGTTGGAATAATGCCATAACAGGATTTTAAGATAAAGTAGAATTATATTTCAAAAACATAATTTGTATGATAAATTAAGATAACTCGATATGTTTTAGGAGGAAAGTTCTTGAGTGATAAGATAATAATAAATGGAGGCAGAGAACTTACCGGTGAAGTGTCCATAGGCGGGGCAAAGAACGCCGTTTTAAAGCTAATAGCAGCCTCTATTTTAGTAGATGATATATGCGAGATACATAATGTCCCTGAATTAACAGATGTAAAAACCATGGTTGAAGTTATTAACCATCTGGGGGTTAAGACAGAATATAATCCACAAGAAAGCTCTTTAATTATAAATGCAAAACATATAACTAATTATGAAGCTTGTTATGAACTTGTTAGTAAAATGCGAGCTTCTTTTACTGTATTAGGAGCGCTACTTGGAAGATGTAAAGAAGCAAGAGTAGCTCTTCCAGGGGGCTGTGCTATAGGTGAAAGACGAATTGACCTACATATCAAAGGATTAGAAGCATTAGGCGCTCAAATAAAAATTGAGAATGGTTATGTAGTTGCTAAAGCTACTAAACTTACTGGTGCTGAAATTTTGCTTGATAGACCAAGTGTTGGTGCTACAGAAAATATTATGTTGGCTGCTGTATTAGCTGAAGGGTCAACTATAATAAGTAACGTAGCACAAGAACCTGAAATTGTTGATCTTGCTAATTTCCTAAATGCTATTGGTGCAGATGTTAGTGGCGCCGGTACATCCGAAATTGTAATCAATGGCGTAAAACAACAAGATTTACATTCTACAACCTATACGACAATTCCAGACAGAATTGAAGCTGGTACATATATTGCTGCTATTATAGCCACAAAAGGAAACGCTATAGTTCGTAATGTATATCCAGCTCATTTAAGTGCAGTATCAAGTAAATTAAATGATATGGGTGCAAATATAACTCTTATAGATCCTGTTACTATTGAGGTATCTTGTAATTCCAGACCTAAAGCTGTAGATATTGTAACTCAACCCCATCCTGGTTTTCCTACAGATCTTCAATCACCATTTATGTCTGTTTTAACTGTATCTAAAGGCATAAGTGTAATTACAGAAAGCATTTATGAAAACAGATTCAGACAAGTTGGTGAATTAAGAAGAATGGGCGCTGATGTTCAACAAGAAGGTAACCATGTGATAGTTAAAGGTGTAAAGCAATTAACAGGAACTAAGGTGAAAGCAAGTGATTTAAGAGCAGGTGCATCTTTAATTGTAGCTAGTTTATGTGCTAGAGGGACTTCTGAAATAGAAAACTTGTATCACATAGACAGAGGGTATGAAAAACTGATTGAAAAACTGAGTGATTTAGGAGCGGATATTCAAAGAATAACTGATGATACTTCTAATTCTGACATTGACATCCAAAATTATAATGAAATAAGAATCTAAAGGTTAAAAAGATGGCTCAATATAAAAGATGGTATGATCATGATCCCTTATTGATGGAAGTGATAAACCTTCTGAAGAATTATCAGGAGGATCTCAGAGCTCAAGCCGAGATTTTCCTTGAGAAAATAGAGTCACAGGTTAGCAAAGAAGCGTTGGATTCTTTTTATGAAATGGTCAAACCTTTTAACGGGAATCGTTGGTATGATCATGATCCTGTATTATCTAAGACTATCGAGTTATTAAGAATAATACCACCTGAAATTCAAAAGAAAGCAGCTCAAAATTTCCTTGATTCTCTTAAAAATCAAGGAATCGATCCTAATTTCATAAAATAATTACAAAAAGTATTAATACTAAAATTTTTAGAAATTTTCTTTAAAATTGCAAAATACTTTAGTGAATAAGTTTACACAAAAAATCAAGATGTCATGCCGGACTTGATCCGGCATCTGACCAGTGTTGTCAACTTGATAGATCCTGAAACAATACTGAGACAAGTTCAACAAATGGTTAAGGATGACAGTTTTTCATTATTTCAGTATTCAGGACAAATTGCGTTAATCCTGTTATTTAGATAAACCAAGTAATTTTGCCAGTATTTGGGCATTTTTAGAGGGTTCTTTAGTTAAGAAACCAGTATTCTTGGCTTTTTCATAAGGTAGCTTGATAGGAGAATTTAATTTAGAAAATTGCTCTTCTGTTAAGTCTAAAATATTTCCATTATGCCGATTTTGTAAAAACCAGTGTGTGGTTCCATTATCAAACTTGATAATCATAGGCTTGTAATCTTCTTTATTAGGCACTATATAGTGATATAAAAGTTCTGAAGCAAGATAACAATAACCAAGAGTTGGATTTTCAGGAGTCCATAAAAACTTATAAGGATCTTTCAATAATTTAGGACCAAGCTGCTTTAAAGTATTGGTTA
This sequence comes from Candidatus Melainabacteria bacterium RIFOXYA2_FULL_32_9, assembly GCA_001784615.1. Taxonomy (NCBI): domain Bacteria; kingdom Bacillati; phylum Candidatus Melainabacteria; species Candidatus Melainabacteria bacterium RIFOXYA2_FULL_32_9. Next base: position 2,249 of record MFRQ01000155.1, on the reverse strand, counting down.
ATTTCGGCTTAAAGTCATTGTATATTGCTTCTTCCATTGTCATTGATGCTCTTGGAGTTTTTTGCCCTTTATTTGGATCTTCTGCTAGAATTTCTATTCTACCATCCATTTTCATTGTTATTTTTTTGTTTTCTTTTTGGTATTCTTGAATATTTTTTATAGTAGCTTTTGCACAATTATTGATGTCATCCGGAATTTCTATTTCCTTTTTGCCTGTGACTGACGCAAAGTCCTCAGCAGCTTTAAGTAAATAGCTATCTATAGCTACTCGATATATTTTTTTAGGATTTATCGGTTCTTCATATGTATTGTTTTTAAGCAGTTTTATGTCAGTTACACTTGCATCTTTAGATATTGTGTATTTTAAGCCTGAGGCATGCATTATCCCAGGTCTTTTGTTTGGATTGGTATATGTTTTAGCACCAGCTGCAAGAAGATCTATAATATCTTGACCTGTTATATTTATTACGCTTAAACCACTTGAAGGTATAGCTTTCCAAACATCCCTTTCCGTCACATTTCCTTTTTTAAAATCATTTCTTAATGAGAAGCTGGGATATATAGCAATATCAGCATTAGCTATTTTTCTCATACTATCAGTAATAAAATTAGCTATAGGGTTCTCCTGAGTTTTAATATCGCTAGCAGAATAATTATCAGCTATATTACCGATTATCGGACTTTCTCCAAAGATCTTATTTTCAAGTTTTAAGGCTTTTTTATCTAATTCAAAGTTATCAGACTTTTCTTGACCTGCTTTTGCGTATTTTATAATACCGTTTTTATTAAAAACAGCATCTATTACCCCAAAATATTCTCCATTTTGTCCTTCTTGAAAGAGTAGCACTGGATCTCCATTAGGTGAATTCACAATGGATTCTTCCGTTTCCAGAGGATCTAACAATTCATGAGAATGTCCACCAAGAATGATATCTATTCCATCTACAGATTTGGCTATTTTTTTATCCAGCTTTAAACTACCGTGAGATGGAAGAATTATTTTATTTATTCCTTTATTTTCAAGCTCTTTCACTTCTTCTTTTATTTTTTCAACAGTTTTATTTTCTGTTAATACATCTAATCCTTCAAATAAGGTGAACTTACTTGATCTTTCTTTAAGATCCGGAGGACTTATTCCTATTAAACCGTATTCGTGACCGTTTATTTTAATTATTCTAGGCCCACGAACTTTTTCTAGATTGCTGTTTTTAGGTAATATCAAATTAGAGCTTAAAGTGTTAAATTTGGTTTTAACTAGTGAATTTTCTAATATTTTTGTTCCAAGATCGAGATCATGATTTCCAATAGTGACAAAATCAAACAAATTATTTAGTAAGGAGACTATAAAATTTAGCTCTTTAGGATTTTTTCCCATATAAAAATCTCCAGAGTGAATCCTGATAAAGTCTTTATCAGGAGATTTTATATTCTCTGCTAGTTTGATTAGAGCACTTTTCAGCTTCATTAATGGTTTTGTTTGGCCATGATTATCATTCATATGCAAAATAGTGAGTTTTACATCATCTTTATCATTAGTATCAGGTAACTTAGGATTATCCCAGTTGGTATATACAGCATCAGTACCTAATTCTGATTTAGAGAATTTGTAATTGCCTTTAAATGAGATTTTATTTGTATAAATGAGATAAGGGTAATTAAGCTTATTAACATTTTTAATACTTAAATTATTCAACTCTTATTTCCTATTACCAAAAGTATCTAAGAAGAAAAAACTGCTAAATAATTTAAATTGCTATCTTGAAAAAATTTTGTAAAGAAAAAATCTTTGTTACATTCGCTAACAAAGATTTTTATTTGGATTTAAGATTTTTTAATTATTTATCATCTTTTTTATTTTTGTCTATTCTGGCAACATTTTTTTTATTTTTGCCTTTTGGCATAGTTTTATCAGGTACAAGTTTTAACCGTCTAGTAAATTCTTCATAAAAACCACAATTTGTGACGTACATTGTATCTTCAAGGGTTACGATTCCCATAGCTAAAGCTTGAAGTAACGGGCATGCCACTCCTTCTGTAAAATTTTTGCAAGTTATACATTGATCTTGCTTTTCTACGTGAACGCTACCATTGTAATAATACATGCTTTTTTCCTTAAAAAGATAATAGTTGATGACTTAAGTTAGGT
>MFRQ01000154.1 GCA_001784615.1 Candidatus Melainabacteria bacterium RIFOXYA2_FULL_32_9 | reverse complement strand
GGAGCAAGTATTGATATAACTGAGTTTTGAGAAAAGCATTTATTTGCTACTTCCTTTATATCACTAGGAGTAACTTTTTTGATATTTTCTGCCATTTTCTCATCATAATCAGCGCCAAGTCCCATAATGTCATAGAAACCTAAGTAATGAGCCTGCTGCACATTAGTTTCATGGAAGAAAGCACGTTTACCCAGATAATTACTCTTGGCATCTTCAAGCTCTTTATCTGATACTAGTTCATCCTGTAGTTTTTTAATTTCTATATTAAAACCATCCAAAGCTGTATTGATATTATGTGGAGCTGTTCCAATATAAACAGTAAACAGACCTGAATGCTTTAATGGGTCATAAGCGCTTCTCACATGATAAGCTAACCCTTTCTTATCTCTGAGCTCTACAAAAAGCCTGGAACTTAATCCACTTGAACCTAAAATAATATTTAATAGGTTTAAAGCAGCATAATCTGTGCTTAAAATATCCGGAACTATCCATCCTTTAACGATTTGAGCCTGTGCAGCATCATTTTTAGATATAGTAACTACTTTGTTTTCTTCTATCTTACCTGACTCAAGAGAAATGACCTTTCCTGTATTGCGTTTCAGGTTTCCAAATTTATCCTCAAACATTTTTACAACATTATTTTTATCAATATCCCCAACAACAACTATGGTTATTCTTTCAGGTAAAGAAGCATTATAGTAAAAATCTTTTACAGCATCTAAATTAATAGATGGGAGGTCTTTAACAATTCTTGTATAAGTATGACCATAAGGATGATCGGGATACATGTTTTTAACAAGATTATCAAATGCTCTAATTTTTGGTGAATCAAGATCTACTTCAATTTCACCTCTAAACTTTCTCACCTCTTTTTCAAAATTCTCAAAGGTAGAATGCTTGACTATATCTGATAAAAGGTCTAATGCTTTACCAAAATCTTCATTCAGGAAAACGGTTTTTATCTTAAAATAATCCTGTTTTACGTCTATATTCATTTCTATAGCATTTGAATCAAGTTCTATAGCAAGCTCTTCAGCATTTCTTGATTCAGTACCTTGAAGCAACAATCTTCCTGCTAAGCTTGCTATACCTGCTTTACTCTCATTTTTAGCCCCTGAATCAATAAACATGCAAACTGCTACCCTGGGAGTACGTGCATTTTTTCTGGTAATTAACTTTATTCCATTACTAAGATTATTTATATCAAAAGAATTCATTATCTTGCTTCCCCTTCCTCATGTTCAGGCAATAGAATAGAAATATTAACTTTATTCAAATCAAGATATTTCCTTGCAACTTCAAATAAATCTTGTACTGTTAAAGTATTTAAAGTGCTTAAATAGTCAGTATAACAGGAAATATCATCACATATAGTCATATAATGACCTATTGATTCCCCTATTTCTGAAACTATCTCAGATTCACTGGCAAAACGTCCTTTCATTTTCTTTTTGGCTTTATCAAGCTCTTCCTGTGATACAGGAAAATCAATCATTTTCCTGATTTCAACTTTTAAAAGCTCCAGAGCCTTTCTTCTTTGACTTGGGTGAAAATTAGCCTGGATAAAGAACGTGTTTCCGTCTTTAAACTGATATTGTCCAGTACCAACTACGTTAAAAACAGGTGTTTCCGGTTTTTCAATAAGATTTTGGTGAAGCCTAGAGCTTTTACTTTCTCCAAGAATTATGCTGATTGCATCTATAGCAATTGTTTCTTTTAAGTTACTTGCTTCAGGACCATGGAAACCAAAAATTGTGAATGCAGTATTAAGTCTGCTGGTATTCTCGACTAATCTTGGCTGTGTTTGTGGCGGTTCCTGGGGATGCTTAACCTTTGCTTCAGGCTTTGATTCTGCTGATTTAAACTTTTCTCTGACTAAACCTAAAGTTTTTTCAGTATCCACATCACCAACAATAATAGTGATAAAATTATCTGCTGTATACCATTTCTTATAATAATCAACTATGGTTTGTCTTGGAATAGAAGAAATGATTTCCCCTGTTCCAATAACATCCATTACATATGGATGCTCGGTATACATAATATGATTTAACTCATTATATGTTTTAGACCAGGGTTGATCATCTCTCATTCTTATTTCTTCAATTACAACATATCTTTCACGCTTTTCCTTTACATCAGGATTCTGAAAATCAAAAATCGGGCCTATTTCATGCTCGGGAAGAAAAGCGTTAAGCATCATATCGGCATGAAGATCAAGAGCTTCTTTAAAATACTCATCATTTGGACCTTTAGGTAAAGTTACATAATAGAATGTGTAGTCTTTCCAGGTAGCTGCATTAACTATAGCACCTCTGGCTTCTAAAGTTCTGTCAAACTCTCCTGCCGGATGCTCAGGTGTACCTTTAAACATAAGATGTTCAAGAAAATGTGAAATACCATTTATTTGATCATCTTCATTTATTGAGCCGGTACGTACCCAGGTACTAATGTTTACAAGCTCGCCATGTTTATTTGCAATAACTATAGTATGACCATTTTCAAGTTTATAAATCTCAACAGGTTTATCCAAAAAAGGAAAAACGGCACTTTTGTGCTCTAAAACTTTTGATACTTCTTGATTCATAAAGATTTACTCTAACTCCCAAAATTTCTCAAAACATATTTTTCTATTTTACCAAATATAAAAAGTTTAAGAGTATAAGTTAGTCAGGTATCAAAAAATATATATATGGTCTATTCCTTACATATTTTTGAAAGTTTACAATTCTGAAAAGACTACACATTTTTAACCATTAATGGAGAAAAATTATGATTTTTAGATCAATATTCCTGATTATACTCTGTCTTATTACAGGCTGTGGATTTACAGGTTCAGCCATTTCACAAACACATTCTGCAAATCAATACTTCAAAGCTTTAGAATATCCAAGAATTGGACTGAATCAACTTTCTACCAAAAGAATAAGAAATAATCCAAGCGCTATTCAAGATGCTGCAATGCTTGATATGGTAATTATCAATAAATCAGAGGATCTTTTTGTAGATCAGGAAGCTTCTTATGAAATAGCGAGGAAACTTAAAGCAATAAACCCTAATATAAAAGTTTTACAGTATCTAACCATTTCTGACGTATGGTATTATCAGGATACATATAAGAATTTTGCAAAACAACATCCGAATATTCTCTTGAAAGATAGACAAGGGAATTATATTCATCCTTATTCCAGTAGTTATGGTAAAAAAAGATATATGTTCGATTCAACAGAGCCTATCTGGCAAAACTATTTTGCAGCTAGAATGAAAAAAATTACTGATCAAGGAATGGACGGCCTATTTATCGATAATCTTTGGAGATCAAACTGGCAAAATTTAAAAATATCAGAAGAAAGATTCAAACAAATACAAAGAGGATGGGAAACAGCATTACAAAAAGGTAGACAACTAATAGGACCAAGTAAAATTATATTAGCAAATAGCCCTCCATATGCACTTTATCAAACTAGAGATATTGTTATGCTGGAAGGCAGACTTAAACCAACTAAAAAAAGTTTAGATGAATATTTTAAATGGACAGATCAAGCACAATCTTATAATCAGCTTATTTATGATGCTGTTCAATACGATGCTTATAAAGGTGATAAATTTCACTATGTACCTGAATTTTTCTTACCAGCAGTACTTCTAACAGATAATATATGGGGGGTTTCGTATGAATCACCAAAATGGTTCGAACTTGTCAGAAAAGTAGGCAAAATTGGATACCCAACAGCTTCACGTCAAAGATCGCCCAATGGAGTTTTAGTTAGAGATTATACAAAGGGAAAAGTTCTATTAAATGATACAAATACAGCAAAAATAGTAACTTTACCTCAAAATGTTTATATGACTATTGATAAAGTTTCGATAAATCAAGTTACACTTCAGCCTATGAAAGGAATTGTCTTGAAAAAAAGATAATATACTGATCTCGTAATAATGAGTTTAAATCATACCTTTTATATGTTATCTTAACTTACAGGATTAAACTAAAGTCAATTTCTCAATAATTTCTATCCTTAATAAATCCTGAGAACCCTTTTAAACTCTAAATCAGGAACAATATTTTCTTTTTCAGGTCACCTATAATAGAATATATTATTGGGAGATAAATTCAAAATATAATATTAAGGATAGTAACCCTATAAGTACTGATAACTATACGGTAAGATAAGAAAGGTGATAGCTATCACCAAATTAAGGATAATTCTCAATCATGATAGATTTATTATTAAAAATTCTTGGGGACCCAAACGAAAAAAAGATTAAGAAAATTCAGCCAATAGTAGACTATATAAATACTCTTGAACCTGAAATTAGTGCTCTTTCAAATGACGAATTAAGGGCAAAAACCGCTGAATTTAAAGCAAAATTAGCTAATAGAAACAAATCATCTAATCCGGAAAAAGATAGAGCCTTAGAGCAAGAAGCCCTTGAAAATATTCTTCCTGAGGCATTTGCTGTTGTTAGAGAAGCTGGCAAGCGTGCTCTTAATATGCGCCACTTTGATATGCAACTTATAGGTGGGGTTGTGCTCCATAGAGGCGGTATCGCAGAAATGAGAACAGGCGAAGGTAAAACTCTCGTAGCTACATTACCGGCATATTTAAACGCTCTAACAGGAAAAGGTGTTCACATCGTAACCGTAAACGATTACCTCGCCAAACGTGACAGCGAATGGATGGGTAAAATTTACAATTTCCTTGGACTTGAAGTCGGAGTTGTCTTATCAAATAGATCTTTCAACGAGTTTGAGCACAAAAAACAAGCTTATGCTGCTGATATTACATACGGCACAAACAATGAATTCGGCTTTGATTATTTAAGAGATAATATGTCAGGAAGCCTTGAACAATTAGTTCAAAGACCTGTTTATTATGCTATTGTCGACGAAGTAGACAGTATTCTTATTGACGAAGCTAGAACACCATTAATTATTAGTGGAAGACTTGAAAAGTCAGCAGAAACATATAAAGTAATGGCAAAAATTGCCCCACTACTAGTTAAAGATGTTGATTATACAGTAGAAGAAAAAAATAAAAACGTAATACTTAATGAAGAAGGCATCGACAAAGCTCAGGAATTATTGGGAGTAAAAGATTTATTTGATCCAGCAACCCAATATGCACATCATCTGCTTCAGGCCTTAAAGGCAGAAGAATTATATAAAAAAGACGTAGATTACGTCATCAAAGATGGTGAAGTAATAATCGTTGATGAGTTCACAGGAAGACTTATGGAAGGTCGCCGCTGGAGTGATGGTTTACACCAGGCTGTAGAAGCAAAAGAAGCTGTGGCTATTCAAGATGAAACTCAAACCCTAGCTAGTATTACTTTCCAAAACCTTTTCAGATTATATCCAAAATTAGCAGGTATGACTGGTACAGCTATGACTGAAGAGGCAGAATTTGGAAAGATTTATAGTCTTGAAGTTTCTTCAATACCAACAAATAAGAAAGATGTAAGAACAGATTATCCTGATGTAATCTATAAAACAGAAAAACAAAAATATATTTCTGTTGCAGATGAAATAGAAGAAATGCATAAACAGGGTAGACCTATTCTAGTTGGAACAATAAGCATTGAAAAATCTGAGTATTTATCAAGTCTCTTAAAGAAAAGGGGTCTAAGGCATAATGTATTAAATGCTAAGCATCACGAAAAAGAAGCTCATATCATTGCTCAAGCTGGGCGTTACGGTGGAATTACAATCGCAACCAACATGGCTGGCCGTGGTACTGACATTCTACTTGGTGGTAACCATGAATTCTTAGCAAAAGAAGCATTAATTGCAAAAGGAATAACTCCTGAAAATGTCCCTGCTGATGAATATCAAAAATTAAAAGAGCAAGCTTTAGAAGAATCCTACAAAATAACACAGGAAGAACATAAACGCGTTGTAGAAGCAGGCGGTTTACACGTTATTGGTACAGAAAGACATGAATCAAGACGTATTGATAACCAGTTAAGAGGTAGAGCTGCAAGACAGGGCGATCCTGGCTCAACCAGATTCTTCTTATCTCTAGAAGATAATTTAATGAGAATATTTGGTGGCGATAAGATATTTGCCCTTATGGAAACCTTAAAAGTTGATGAAGATATGGCTATTGAAGCTCCACTTGTCAGCAGAAGTATTCAGTCTGCGCAAAAGAAAGTTGAAGCTTATCATTTTGATATAAGAAAACACGTTCTTGAATATGACGATGTAATGAATCAACAGAGAGAACTCTTCTATCGCCAGCGCAGAAAGGTTCTTGAAGGTGGAAATATTTATGAAGACGTTCTTCATATGATTGATCAGGAAGTTGATCAAATTATGGGTGCTTACATAAATCCTGAAATGCCACTTGAAGAGTACGATGATGAAACCTTAAAGAGCTTGCTTAAATCTCTTCATTCTTCAATGCCTCAATTATCATACTTGACTTTAGCTGACATCAAAGGGCTAAAATACAATGTATTATATGAAAAATTTAAAGAGGCATCTCAGGAAGCATACAAAAAGCACGAAGAAGAGATTGTTAATTTCTATAATACAACCTTGAATCATTCGCCTGAGATAAATCAAGAAGAGTTTCAACCTCAAGAAATTAGTGCATCAAACAATATAATGAGAAGTCTCGAACGAGATATTTTATTAAGAATCGCAGACAGCAAATGGATTGATCATTTACATAACATCGATATGTTAAGAGAAGGTATTGGCCTTAGAGCTTATGGTCAAAAAGATCCTCTTATAGAATATAAACGTGAAGCATTCGATATGTTCAATAATATGATGCATGATATCCAGAGAGAAACTGTAGCTCATTTATTTAGAACTAAATTTGAAATTCAAGTAGTTCATATGCAAGATGATGAGCCTATAAGTACAGACTTATCAAGAGCTGCTGAGAAATTTATACCACCATCATCTGAATCCGAACCGATAAGATCTAATGGTAAAGTCGGTAGAAATGATTCTTGTCCTTGTGGTAGCGGTTTGAAATACAAAAAATGCTGTGGAGCTCCACGCACATCTAAAATTTAGGTAATATCCATTACCTAACTTAAGTCATCAACTATAGCTACTGAAGCAGGCAGACTTAATTTAATGCTATCAATTTACGTTATAGCACTATTAAATTTAGTTGTTCGAGATATCCTGCTGGAATAATTAATAAGATTAATATAGAATTTAGAATGATGTTAAACATCATTCTAAAATTTTCTGGGCTTACTGTTACAATTTAGGCATAAAACATAGAATAGGGGTATTAATATGATTGGTGAATATAGAAGAAAACTGGAAGAAGTAAAAGAAAAACTACTCAAAGTCAGGAGCTGTCTTTGAGTTAGACGAGCTTAAAAAAAGTATTGCTGATTTAGAAGAAAAACTTCAAGATCCTGATATCTGGAATAATCCTCAACAAGCGCAGGAATTATCCCAAAAACTAGGCGAATTGAAGAACACTCTTAATCAATATAGCAACTGGTCAACACAGGCTGAGGATATAGGCGTGTTAATTGACCTTGCGGATGAAGAAAATGATTCTTCTCTCTATAGTGAAATTGAAGCTACCCTGTCCCAGCTTAATATTGAGCTTGACAAATGGGAACTTCAGAAAATGCTCGGCGGCGAGTATGATATTAATGACGCCATTTTGACTGTCAATGCAGGTGCTGGTGGTACTGATGCACAGGACTGGGCACAGATGCTTCTTAGAATGTACATAAGATGGGCTGAATCAAGAGGCTGGAAAGTTGACACTCTTGATATATCTGAGGGAGAAGAAGCTGGAATTAAAAGTGCAACTATAAAAATTACCGGCAAATACGCTTACGGCTATGCAAAAGCCGAAAAAGGCGTTCACAGGCTTGTAAGAATATCACCTTTTAACGCTAACGGCAAAAGGCAAACCAGTTTTGCATCATTAGAAGTCAGTCCCGTCATGCCTGGTATTGAGTCAAAAGTGGATATTAAGCCTGAAGAAATAGAAGTAGAAACAATGAGAGCCGGTGGAGCCGGTGGTCAAAATGTCAATAAAGTTGAAACAGCTGTTAGAATTGTCCATAAACCCACAGGCATAGTAGTAAAATGCCAACAGGAAAGGTCTCAAGCTCAAAACAAAGAATTGGCAATACAGCTTTTAGCATCAAAGCTTCTGGTTATTAAACAAATTGAACACGAAGAGAAAATGGCTCAACTTAAGGGTGCTGCTATGGATGTTAACTTTGGAAGCCAGATTAGATCGTATGTATTCCATCCTTACAGCATGGTAAAAGATCATAGAACTAACCATGAAACTGGAAATGTTGAAGCTGTAATGAATGGAGAACTTGATAGTTTTATAGAAGCATATTTAAAAAAGAACTTAGAGACTTCTTGTTAATTTTATACTTTTTAAAAAACTAGTACTTTGCTAGTTCAATTATGAGGAGTTAATTTCTTCCGTCGGTGCTAATGCACATAATTAAGTCCTCACTGGAATAATTGATGACTTAAAAAAGTGACTGGGTCACCTTCAAATTGACATGGTGCATAGGCTACTCCAGAAATAAACTCCTCATCAAAACTTATTTAACTGAGTACTGGCTTATTTTTCTTTCATCATTTCCTCTACTTCTTCTTCACCATTCTTGTAAAACTCAAATTCTTCGGGAGAAAGTTCTCGTAATACCCGCAGAAATTCGCCGGCATGCTCTTTTTCCTCATTTGCAACATCTATGAGGACTTTTTTAGCTAGTTCATCATCTATAGATTGAGCTATTTGCATATAAATCTGTATGGCTTCATACTCTGCTGCTATGCTAAATCTTAGAGCACGTATTAATTCACCTTTAGTAAGCTTTCTATCACTGTTTAAACCTGTAAACGGACTTGAAAATTCAGGCATAATTTATCTCCTTAAAATATATTTACCTTAATATCAATCAAGTTTTGAAATTATAACAAAAATTATTAAAAGTTAAATTCTACTCTATAGTTAGCAATCCAGACTAATTAAATAGGAAAATCACATAAAAAGTTCTGAACTTTTCATTCTTTTCAGAGTTTTTGAAGTAAAGTTAAATTCTTGACAATGACCACCACATATAGTGTAATGCTGTTATATGTTTAGTACTAAAATTCACTAAAATTACAGGTTTGGGATTAGTCGACTATTGTTGATATATATCAAAGAGATAGAATTAGATAATTTTAAGTCTTTTTCAGATAAGACCATTATTCCTTTTCTGGAAGGCTTTACTACCATATCAGGACCTAATGGTTCTGGTAAAAGTAATATTATTGACAGTGTTTTATTTGCTCTTGGATTATCAACATCCCGAACATTAAGAGCTGAAAAGCTTCCTGACCTCATAAATAATCTTGGCAAGAAAAATGAAGCTTCGGTTAAAATAAGCTTCACTGAAAATGGCAAAGATGTCACCTTTTCAATTGCAAGAAAAATCAAAAGAAACAGTAACGGCTATACAGGCACATATTATCTAAACGACAGAGTCTCATCCCTAACTGAAATCCATGATTATTTATCTAAATATAATATATCTTCGGGTTGTTACAACGTTATGATGCAGGGTGACGTCACTGGCATCATCAATATGACTCCTTTTGAAAGAAGAAAAATTCTTGATGAAATAGCCGGTGTCGCTGATTTTGACAGAAGGATAGAACAGGCAAAGAAAGAACTTGAAACCGTTGAAGATCGTGTAGATAAATCTACCATTATCCTGAATGAAATTGATGTTAGGTTAACTCAACTTGAAGAAGAAAGAACTCAAGCTCTCAAATATCAAAAATTAAAGGAAGAAAAACAAGGCCTTGAAAGTAAAATTTCCATAGTTAAGTACTTTGACATTAAAAATTCTATGGAACGTCTTCATGAAAGCATTCTTGATGCTAATAAAACCAAAAAAGCAGAAGAAGAAAAATTAAATGAGTTAAGAACTAAACTTGAAACCACTCAGGCAGAATTAAAAGAAATTTCTGATCTTGTTAAAGCTAAAGGTGAAGATGAACAGATAGAAATTAAAAAGCAAATTGAAGCTTTAAAAGGAGTTGTAGCAAGAAAGAAAGACGCTATTGCTTATATAGAAAAACAGGTTCAAGATAATAATAGCAATACTGAAAGTGCTAAAGATAATATTCAAAGATTAAAAGAAAAAATCGAAGATACAACCCTAAAAATAGACAATAAAAAAGATGAAATAAGCATCATTGAGCAAAATATCAAGCAGGAAAAACAGGAACTTGACAGAATCACCAGCGAAGTTTCAAGCATAAATAAAACAACAAACGAAAATCTTGAGCAAAGAAGTGCTTTAAGAAGAAATCTTGAATCTAAACAGGATGAAGAAAACGCTCTTATAAAAGACAAATTGGTTCTTGAAGAGAATTTATCAAGATATAAGCGAGATATAGAAGAAGCAGAAAAAGAAATAGAAAAATCTGATGAATCTAAAAAAGAACTCTTATCTAATAAAGATATGCTGGAAGTTCAGACAACTGAATTAAATAAAGAATTAAAAGACTATGAGATCCTGCAAAAGAACTGTTTATTTGAGTTAGATAAAATTAAAAATGAATTAAATGACTCAAACTATAATATTTCTCTGGCTTACAAAAGAGTTGCCCAATTAGAAGCAAATAAAAAAGCCGTAGAAGATATGAATTTCGGTAGGGAAATTGATACCATAATGAATTCAGGTTTAACCGGAGTTCATGCCCCTCTGGCTAAATTAGGTCAGGTCAACAAAGAATATGCAACCGCTCTTGAAATAGCCATGGGCGGTAGAATGAGATTTATTGTAGTTGATACTGATGAAATTGCCAGTAAAGCCATCGAAATTTTGAAATCTGCAAGAGCAGGTAGAGCCACTTTTCTGCCTTTAAATAAGATTAATCCCAGACCCAGAGGACTGAAAGTTCCAAATATAGATGGAATAATAGATTATGCTATTAACCTTATAGAATTTGACAGTATTTACGAATCTGCTTTTCATTTTGCACTTGGAGAAACACTTATAGTAGAGGATATGAACGTAGCAAGAAGATTAATCGGTAAATACCGTATGGTTACCCTTGATGGCAGTCTTCTTGAAAAATCAGGTGCTATGACAGGTGGATCGGTCACCAGATCAGGCTTAAAATTCGCTCAGGCTGACGACGATGAGCTTAATATCTACAAAGAACGAGTTAAAGAGCTGGAAAACAAAAGTATTAGCCTCGAAAGAACAAAAGCTGAAACAGAGAAAAAGCTTGATTCAATTAGGCATGATTACTCAAGCACAATGAATGAGCTTAACAGAAAGAAATTGGAACTTGATAATATTTCAAGAAACCTGAAAGACTTTGATGCGACTTTAGAATCGAAGCGTAATTTAATTGTTGAACTTACCCCAAAAGTTGAAGAAGTCGATAAATCATTAAATATACAAAATGAAAAACTCCAAAAAATTACTGAAATCATTGAAAATATTAGCATCCAAATAGAAAATATAGAAAAAACCTTACCAAAAGACGATTTAACAAAATTAAACGATTTGACTGAAAGTATAGAATTCCAGATCAAGAGCAACGAATCTAAACTTGCCAATTGCCACAATGAAATTAAAGCTCTTAAAATGGAAATAGACTTCAACAATCAAGCAATTAAAGCTCAGGAAGAAAGAATTGAGAAACTTGGTCAGGATAATATAACTCTTGGTCAGGAAAAAGAACTGCATAAAAATGAAATAGCCACTACTGAGCAGAGAATTGCTGAATTAAACGAGAAAATTAAAGAAATAGGGCATGAATTAGTCGAACTTCAACAAAAAAGAGATAGTATTAATGAAGAAGTTCTAAATCTTGAAAAGAGAAAAAGCATTGCTGAATCAAAAATCGAAAGATTACAAGAGCAGGTTGAAGCTTTCAAAGCAAGAAGAAAAGAATTAGAGCCTGAACTTTTTGGAATTAGAGAAGAACTTATTCAGCAAGGTTATGATATAGCAACATTAGCAAAAGTAGATATATCTATCGAAGAAGTAAATAAAGGAATATCAAGACTTCAACGCAAAATGGAAGATCTGGAACCTGTAAATATGAAGGCTCTGGTTGAATACGATGAGGTTCTCAATAGAAAACAAGAGCTAAAAAATAAGATAGATACCTTGTCTAACGAAAAAACTCAGATAATTGAAAGAATGAATGGATATGAAGATTTAAAGTTTAAATCATTTATGGACACATTCAATAATGTAAACGGTAATTTCATAGAAATTTTTGAGCAATTATCTGACGGCATAGGCAGTTTAATACTTGAAAATCCCCATGAACCATTTACCGGCGGTTTAACTATTGAAGCACAGCCAAGAGGCAAAAAGATGCAACGCCTGGAAGCTATGAGTGGCGGAGAGAAGTCCCTTACAGCTTTAGCTTTTGTATTTGCATTACAACGCTACATGCCAGCGCCATTTTATGCTTTTGATGAAGTAGATATGCACCTTGATGGCATAAATGCAGAACGATTAGCACAAATGATTAAAACTCAGGCTTCAAATACACAATTTATAGTAGTTTCTTTAAGAAAACCTATGATAGAATCAGCAAATAGGACTATAGGTGTTACCCAGAAAAATAATGGTGCAACAAAAGTAACAGGGGTGAAGTTCCATGAGTAGTGCTATCACTCAAGACGGAATAGAAATTCTTGTAGAAATGGCAAAAACAGGTAAAATTGAACCCTGGAATATCGACATTGTCGATGTTACAGATAAATTTTTGCATGAATTAGTTGAAATGAAATCTCATAACCTGAAACTTACAGGTAGAACTCTGTTCTTTGCTGCTGTTTTATTAAGACTTAAGTCAGATATTTTAACAGAGCCGATTATAACAGAAATTGAAGACCCTAATCCTTTTGAAGAAACATATGAAGATACTTTAGATTATGATGATATAAATGTAAATAATGTAATCTCTCTTGAAGACGCTCTAGCTAGAAGAACTAGTGTAAGATTAAACAGAAAACGTGTAGTCACCTTAAAAGACTTGATTAAACAACTCGAATTTTATGAAAAAATCGATAAAATTCGCTCCTTAAAAAACGCTCAGGAAAGAGCCAAGACAAGAAGAGCTCGCTCTTATGCTGATTTTACCCCAGAAGACATTCTTGAAATGGCTCACGAAGAATATATCGAAGATGGAATCGAAAAACTTCATGTGGTTTTATTAAAATTATTTGAAACTACTGAAAAAATTGAACTCTCAGAACTTAGCGAAGCAGGAATGGACAAGATATCCACTTATATAACTTTGCTATTTTTAGCAGCTAGAAGTAGAATAGATTTAGTTCAGGATGAATTTTATTCTGACCTGTACATCGTTCCCGAAATAAGTTAATTTTAAATATTTTTGACAGCTTGATTTACAGGCAGTAAAAAGAGAGGTTTTATAAAAATGGGTGAAGGTAATTCTTTGATTAATCTTGGAGATTTATCAAAACCTGTAACTATCTTGGTTGAAAAAATATCTGATGCAATAGGTATTGTTTATGAACCACATCAAATAAAACGCATAGCAAAAGCTGAAGTTGAAGCTGCTAAAATTAAAGCTTTAGGCCAAATGGAATTAAATGAATTAGAGCAAAGAGCGTTAGTACGCTTTGTAAACGAAGAAGCAAAAAAACAAATAAATATGGAAGAAATAATAAAAGAAGCAATACCAGGCATTAATCATGACGCAAAGCCAAAAGATGTAGAAAATGACTGGATTTCTAATTTCTTTGAAAAGAGCAGACTAATCTCGGATAAAGAGATGCAATTGTTATGGGCTAATATTTTATCCGGCGAAGCCAACAAACCCGGAACATTTTCAAAACACACTGTCAATCTCATGTCTTCTTTAGATAAAAATGATGCTATGCTTTTTAAAAATCTTTGTAGCTTTGCATGGGCTTTAGGTCCATTTATATTTGAGCTAGATGCAGAAATATATAATAAAAATTTAATAAATTTTGGCTCATTACAGCATTTAGATAGTATTGGATTGGTAAAATTTAATTATATTTCGGGATATAAATTAACATTAAATTCAGAAAAGGTATTAATGAAATATCATGAGAAATCTTTATTTATCAAGTTTAACAAGACAGAAAACAATAAATTAATAGTTGGTAAAGTAGCATTTACTCAAACTGGAGAAGAATTAAGCAGTATTGTAAATGCTGACCCAAATCTAGATTTTTTTGAATATACAATAAGTCAATTAAAGAAAAATAATCCAAATATAGAAATAATAGATGAATATATTAATTAGTTGAAATCCTTGTCATTGCGAGGAATGAAATGACGAAGCAATCTAAACAATATTATATTTACATATTAACCAATTTTGAAAACGGAACCCTTTATACTGGTGTTACTAATGATCTTGTTAGAAGAATTTATGAACACAAAAACAAATTAATTGACGGATTTTCAAAAAAATATGATTTAACCAAATTGGTTTACTATGAAATATTTGATAATATTGAAAATGCTATTATCAGGGAAAAACAAATTAAAGGTGGTTCTAGAAAAAAGAAATTACAACTTATAAATAATTTTAATGAAAAATGGGAAGATCTATATGATAATATTATTTAGTAGATTATTGGATTGCTTCGTCGCTGCTCTCCTCGCAATGACAGTACTGATATTGGAATGATTGAGAACTTAAAACAGTGCGAAGCACCTCGCAATGACAAAGAATTTTAGTTAAAAATTTTATTGGAAAAGAAATGTCTTTAAAACCACGCATAGAAACTGTTTTATTTATAACAGCTAAAGCAATGCAAATAGAGGAAATTTCAGAAATCCTGAAAGAAGACCCTGCTGAAGTCGAATCTGCCTTGCTTGATCTGATTATGGACTATTCATCAAGAGAAACCGCTCTTGAAATTGATGATGAAGACGGTTATATTATACAGGTTAGGCTGGAATATATGGATATAGTAGAAAAGCTGGTTCCTGTTGAATTAAAACCAGCTACATTAAGAACTCTCTCTGTTATAGCCATAAAAGAACCTGTCAGGCAAACTAAGTTGATTGAATTGCGTGGTCAATCAGCATATGATCATATTTTAGAACTTCTCGATAAAGGCCTTATAACTAAGAAAAAAGATAAAAATGGCAGATCATATGTTTTAAAAACCACTCCTAAATTTGCAGAATATTTTAAATTAAAAGGTGATACAAAATCTCTTGCTAAAATTCTAGATCTGGAATCAACTGCAAAAGAATCTTAATTTTATTCTACTCAAGCTGCTAGCCATATAAATTTATTGATTATAGATTGCCACGGTGCCACAAACCCATCATCAATGATTCATATATTAAAAAGATTGTTGACAATGTGATAGTGGCTTAGCCACCTCGTAATGACAGTGCTAATCACCTTACAATGACAAACATAATTTATTTAAGTTATAATTTGAGTTTTATTCTATAATGAATTAAGTAAATAAGCTTGATAAAGGTTGGGTATGGCTGGTTTAATACTGTTTATAATATCTTTTTGTCTGGTATTGTCTTCATCATATTTTTTAGCCAGCACAATAAAATCAAGAAGATTTGAGAACTCAATTATTTATCTGGTTTTGATACTGGTATCTCAGATAATTGTAAGTGTTGAAATACTCTCTATAATAAAGCAGATTAATCAAGCAGGCATATTAATATCTAATTTAATCATATTTATCCCATCTCTTTTATACTGGAAATATAAGGAATTCCCTCATATTGATTTTGGGGAAATCAAGTTAATAAAAGATAAAATCATTCAGGCTATTAAGAAAGACAAGATATTACTTTTACTGGCTGTATTTTTTGTATTTTCAAGCTTAGTTAGTCTGCTACTTACCATTATTACCCCAACCAATTCCTGGGATAGCCTAATTTATCACCTTGCTCGAATTGGATTTTGGGTACAAAATCAAACTCTTGCTCATTTTGAATCCAGCTCAATCAGACATACTATTTATTCTATAAATTCAGAAATCTTAATACTCTGGTCAATGGTGTTTTTAAAAAGAGATTATCTTGCTCAATTACCTCAATATTTGGCTTATTTAGGCTGTATATTTACCATCTTTACTTATTTAAGATACCTAAAAGTATCAACCGGAAGAATATTATGGACTATATTTATACTTGCATCATTTCCTGCTGTTATTTTAGAATCTACAAGTGCTCAAACTGATTTATTAGTTGCGTTTTTCTTGCTTGCTTCTCTATATCTATTTATTTATGGAGTTAGAGAGAATAGTAAAAAAGCTCTCATATTTTCAGCTATAGCTTTTAGCATTGATGCGGGCATTAAATACTCCACATTCTTCTTTGTTCCGGTATTTGGAATAATTTTTTTCTTAATATCTATAAGGGAAAATAAAAAGCTATTTTACAAGCCAATCGCAGTATTTATAGCTGCTTCTATCCCTGCATTTCTAGTTCTTAGCTCATATAACCATATTCTTAATTATCTTGATTTTGGAAATTTCTTTGCTAATCAGGCTCATATGGAAAGATTAGGTGCCACCCCTGGATTTAAAACATTATTAGCTAATTTAATTAGATATTTTTTATTATTTATTGATTTTTCAGGAATAGAATCAGCTAATATATTATCTCCCTTATATTTAAGTTCTAAAGATTTTCTATTTAGTATCTTTGGACTGCAAAACACTGATGGTTTGGCATACGTTGATATAATCAGATTAAATACCTTTATTCAGGAAAATCATTCTAAATTTGGCCTGCTTGGTTTCCTTTTACTTCCTGCTTTATTCATATACAGCCTTACAAAATTAAAATCAAAAAGAAATAAAACGTTTTATCTAAACTTAACCAGCCTTGTTACTATTATATTCCTGGTTTCAGTTTCACTATTAATGGGTTTTTGCTATTGGAATAATAGATTTCTACTAACTTCTATCGTAATAAGCTCTACAATTCTTGCTTTTAGCTATACAAGACAGAAAAATATCTTTAAAATTCTAATAACTATAATAGCCATACTTAATTTTGCAGTAATTTCTACATCTAATGATTCAAAACCTTTATTCAAACTCAATCAAGTTTTAAACAAGAAAAATTTTGTTTCTTTTAGAAATGAAGTTAGGCTGAGAGATGAAAGATTTTTTTCAACCTTTTCTCCTTTTTATTATTTGCTTAAATATATCGGCTCAACTGCTCCTGATAATTCTAAAATAGGTTTAATATTCTCTGATCAAGATTGTTTTTATCCATTTTTTGAAGAAAACCCGAGCTGGAAAATTTATCCTATAAGGTATGATCTGTTAGTAAAAAGGGGCAACTATAATGATTATGATTATCTAATCATTTCAGGTGAAGAACAGGGAGTTGATATCACAAATGAGAAAGAATTCGTATTCAATTACACTGTTAAGGATAATCAGGTAATTTATAATCAAGTTAAGCCTAATGAGCCTATAATTCTGTACTTTGATATACATAATAATATTCTTACTGAGGGAAAACCTGCAGGAATGACCTCCATAATAGACTTTTCCAATATCCCTGCAAATTTTAAGCTCGTAAAGAAAATAGAAATAATTGAAAATTATAAACAGTATAAGACTGAAAAGCACTATAAATTCTTCATTTATAAGAAACTTAATAATACATAAAAACCCGATTCTCTTTATAATTCTTGAGATTTCGTTTTATATTTAATCATCAAGCTTAAAGTGTATTATAATTTATTAAGATAATCGTTTAATAAAGTCTATAAACCGGTATATCTTATGTCGAAAATCTTAATTATCTGGAATAAAGAAGATAATAATCAGGATTTAGCCAATCTCTTAACGGATATTGGTTATGATATAACGGTTGTATTTAATGAAGAAGAAGCTTTTAAAGCCACAAATGAATTATCCCCGGATATAGCTTTAGTTGATACTTCCTGTCCCGAAATTAACATCTCAAATATTTGCAAAAAATTAAAATTACATAGTAAAACTAACGATATACAAATAATTTTACTTACATCACAGGATTCTCCTTCAGAAGAAATACTGGTTGGAGCAGATGGATATATTACTAAACCTTTTAGCGACAATATATTAATAGCAACAGTTAACGCTCATTTAAGAATTAAAAAGCTTTTAGATATTCTATACACAAATAATAGCGAGCTGGCAAAAAGTTTATACCAGTTAAATGTGCTTTACAATACAAGTTCACAGTTAGCCGGTACTCTGGATAAGACTAAATTAGTAAGCATTATGAATACAGGACTTGAGAAAAGTTTGAATTTCTCAATTTGTCTTGCATTAATAATAAATAATCCTGAAGATGCTACTCTTATAGTTAATTCCCTATATGAAATATCAGAAAGACTTGAGCAGGCTTTAAAATTAAGAGCCATTATCGGATATAAAAGTCTCTTTGAGAATACCGAACTTCCTTTTGAACTATCAATAGACAATGTAAAAGTAGAAAAATATATCAAAAATGATAAAGAACAATATGATTTAACTGTTCTTGAGTTTGACAGCCTATTTTCACCTATTAGTACATCAGATAAATTCTTTGGAACTGTAGAGATCCTGAGAGAAAATGAATTTTCGGGAGAAGATGCAACTTGCTTTCAGACTGTTGTAAAGCAGGTTTCTCTGCCTCTTGAAAGCGCTATTCTTTATGAAGAAATCAAAAAAACCAATATTAAGCTAGAAAAGCTTGAAAAACTCAAATCAGAGTTCATATCAATAGTTTCACATGAGTTAAGAACCCCTCTTACTTCTATTAAAAACTCTCTTGATATTATGCTAACAGGAAAAACAGGAGAGATAACCAGCACCCAGAACAATTTTTTAAGTATAGCTAAAAGAAACGTAGACAGATTATCCAGAATTATCAATGACTTGCTCGATTTATCAAAAATTGAAGCAGGAAAAATGGAATACAGATTTAAACCCCTCAGTATTATTGAACCAATTCAATTTGTAATATCAACATTTGATAACCTTGCTGAAAAGAAAAATATAAAATTAACTCTGGATGTTTCTCAGGAATTACCTCAAATATATGGTGATATTAACAGGATTGAACAGGTTTTATCAAATCTAATCTCAAATGCCATTAAATTCACACCTGAAAATGGAGAAATCAAGATATCCACGGAAGAAATAAATGCTAATTCTATAAATACAAGTTTATTTTATCGTGATCCATCAGTAATAAATGCTAAACATCAAAACACTTTAAGGGGCAGCTATATTAAAATAAGCGTTGAAGATACTGGAATAGGTATCAACGAATCAGATATTCCAAAGGTATTCGATAAATTTCAGCAAATTGAAAGCTCATTAAGTAGAGAAGTAGGGGGAACAGGTTTAGGCTTACCTATTGCAAAACAATTAATTGAAGCTCATAGAGGTGAAATATGGCTTGAAAGTGAACCGCAAAAAGGCAGTAAATTCTCGTTTATTTTGCCAATTATGATGCATGATAATACTTTCCTGCTTGAACTTGATAATGAACTTCAATACTCAAAATATAACCATTCAAATCTCGCTCTAATCGTACTTGAAGAACAGATTACTGACACTCAATGCTTTATTAATTCTATTATTAAAGATATTTCAGCAGGCAAAATAAATATAATCAGAAAAGGAGATAAGTGTAAGTTCTTTACACAAGATAATAATATGCAAATTATACTCTCCAATACTGACAGAGTGGGTGCTAATAATGTTATTAAACGTTTAAAAAGATATCTTATAGACAATAGTTCTCTATATCTAAATCATAATTTAAATTTGGGTATTTCTATTTATCCGGAAGAAGCCATAACTAGTGAAGAATTAATAGAACAAGCTAAAAAGTCTATTCATTGTATTTTCGAGACAAATAAAAGAACAGAAGTTAATTAAGAGGTAGGGTATGACTGGTAAGAAAATCCTTATTGTTGATGATGAGCAAGACATAGTAGAGACACTTAAATTTGTTCTCGAAACAGAGGGACTAAACTGTATAACAGCTTATGACGGTGAAGAAGCTTTATTTAAAGCTAAAAACGAAAAACCGGATCTTATAATTCTTGATGTAATGCTTCCAAAAATTAATGGATATAAAGTTTGCAGACTTTTGAAATTTGATGCAAAGTATAAGGATATCCCTATACTTATGGTAACAGCAAGATCTCAGGAAGAAGATAAATCAATTGGTGAAGAAACAGGGGCAGATGAATATATAACAAAGCCTTTTGATATAGATGAAGTGGTAAATATCGCAAAACAATATCTTAATAAAGGTTTATAAGCATTATGCAAAATCCTCTAACCAATAAAACCATAGAAAAATTAAAATACGATCTTGTAAGAGATGGGTTACTTAGTTATGAAAATCTCTCTCAGGCTGAGGAAATTGCAAAAAATGAAAATATAAACCTGGCTCAGGTTCTTATTAATTCTAATTTTATCTCTGAGCAAGATTTTCTAAGCTTTATTGAGGCCAAATTACATATACCATATGTAAATCTTGATGATTACATACTTGATAAAAATTGCTTAGAGTTTATTTCTCGACAAGAAGCTGAAAGCTACAGAATAATACCTTTATTTAAAATTGAGGATGTTTTAACTATAGCTATGGCAGACCCTCTTGATTTATTTTTACTAAATAACCTGATAAACTGCATAAATTGCAAAATAGAGCCCATAATCTGTTCTGAAAGGAGCATATTAGAAGCAATAGATAAATATTATTCTTGTGATCAATCTGATAATTCCGGAAATAATTTTAATAAAGATGTCCAATTTGATTGGCGACAAGAATTAAACAATGAAAATCATAATGATTCACAAGCGCAAAATATAATTCATGCCATCTTATATCAGTCAATGATAGAAGATACAGCAGAAATCTTTCTTGAAAACACCCCAAACGGTATAACAGTAAAGTTCAAGAAAAAACAGGAAATTCAGACTAAAGGAGAAATTCCTATTTTATTGACTTCTCTTTGTGTTTCAAACCTAAAATCAATGGCTAACCTTGATCCAACCATAATTGAAATTCCACAATTAGGTAAATTTGAAACTTTACTGCAATCAAGCAAGATTACAGTTCATATATCCTCTTTTCCAACCACCAAAGGGGAAAGAATTTCGCTTAAAATCTATAAACAACCCCAAAGTTTGAATGAATTATCTTTAAATATTGAAGATCTGAACTTAATAAAATCAAATTTAGACAAACCAGGCATAATATTGATCTGCGGATCAGATTCAGCCCATAGAGTATCGATTATTTACTCAATTCTATCCTCCCTTAATCCTGCAAACAAGAATATAATGACCGTAGAATCTCTGATCAAGTATGAATTAGCAGAAATAAATCAATGTGAATTAAATGAGAAAGCAGGATTTAGTATTGATAAGGCTATGAAATTCATTGATTTTCAATCCCCTGATGTTATTTATCTGGAAGATGCACTTACAAAAACAGGAGCAGAATTTATATTATTTCTTGTGCAAACCGGAAAACTGGTAATAACTGATAGTTCCATAAATAATCCAGAGATAATAATAAATAATTTTAAGGAGCTTACAAGCTTTATTTCGTGTGTGATTCTTGCAGAAGATGGCACTATTAAAACTCTAACTAAAATAGATCAGCTCAATTAGCAGCTGATCTATTATAAATTCAAAAACTGTAACTAAAAAATTTATTGCGCAAGATAAGTTGTTTCAGTACCTGCAGGAGCGGTAACTTTACCTGTTGGAGTAATGATTATCTCAAGAATATCTGATGCATCTGCATCATCTCCTTGGCCCTCTCCATCTATATCAACGTGTATTGTCGCGTTTCCTGATAAAACATTTCTCACTCCATACCATCTCATACCATTACTGGTAGTAAAATTTGGATCACCGGGAACTGTAGAACCCGTACAATCCACAGTACCTACAGTGTTCACTTTATTAGAAAAATTCGTACAAAAATAAGCTGCATCAGCATTATAAAAATTTCCTGCAGGATATAAGCTTATATCAGAAATAAGGTCACTTACAACTGACTCTACCGTTTTAAAAGCTGACTCATATAATTTCTCATCCTGCTCATCAAAAACATCCAGTAGAATAGGGGTTGTTATAGCTGCTAATACTCCTATTATAGTTATAACAATCAACATTTCTGTTAAAGTAAATGCTTTTTTCATGATATTTTTCCCTTAAATTTTATAAAAATTTCAGTAGTGCTCCAACGATAACTGATAACTTTAAACTAAGTCTTACTACTTCAGTGGCTAAGCCACATTCTCAAATTAACGATCATTCCAATAATACCTCATTATTTGCTTCAAACGTTAACCTAAGTTAGGTATGGATATTACCAAATTTTTATTAAATACCTTATTTTTATATTTTCATTATTATATATGCTGATTATGCTGTCAACTTTGTATAATAAAGCCTGTATTAAATTTAATAGTTTATCAAAGTATAAACATGCAATCACCATAACTATAAAAGCGATATTTTTTCTTTATTGCCTCTTTATAAGCTTCATAAATATATCCTTTATCTGTAAATGCAGATACTAGCATTAATAAAGTTGATTTTGGCAAGTGAAAATTAGTTATTAATTTATTTACAACATTAAACTTATAACCTGGATAAATAAATATATCGCTTGATCCTGAAGATTGTGTTATCTGACTATGTAGTTTATAAACTGTCTCAAGAGTTCTTACTGTTGTGGTTCCAACAGCTACAATGTTTTTACCTTCTTTTTTAGCATTATTTATTATATTAGCTGTTTCTTGTGAAATCTCATAAGTTTCTTTATCCATCTTATGGTCACGAATATCCTCAGCTCGAACAGGTTTAAACGTCCCTAATCCTACATTGAGAGTAACATAACAAACCTGTACCCCTTTTTGCCTAATCTGCCCAAGTAAATCTTCGGTAAAATGCAACCCTGCTGTTGGAGCAGCAACAGATCCTGGGGTTTGAGCATATACTGTCTGATACCTCTGATAATCCAACTTTCTAATTTCACTATCTGATAAAGTCCTCATAATATAAGGAGGAAGAGGAATATTTCCTACTTTATTTAAAATTTCATTAAGGTCTCCATTGTATTTAAGTTCTACAACCCATTTGTCATTATCAGATTTATCAATAATTTCAGCACTTAATTCTTCAGAAAACTCAACTATTGTACCAGATTTAACTCTTTTTGCTGGTTTTATTAAAACCTCCCAAATATTTTCAGTCTTTTTTTCAAGCAAAAAAATCTCAATATTAGCACCTGTTGACTTTTTACCAATTAATCTTGCCGGAATAACCCTTGTATTATTCATTACAAGAACATCATTTTCACTTAAATAGTCAGCTATACTAAAAAATTTCTTATGCTCAATTGTCTTACTGCTTCTATCCAACACCATTAAATTTGAATAATCTCTTTTTTCTGAAGGAAATTGAGCGATTAATTCTTTAGGAAGATTATAATCAAATTCACTTATATGCATTTTTTACTTACCCGGTTTCATATATTGTATAATAACAGCAACAAGACCTCAGGAATGCTTATGTTAAACAAATTAGACAAAATAAAATCAGAAAAATACCCAAAATTAGCAAATATTATCCAGAATTATGGCAGCGCTGTGGTTGCTTATTCTGGAGGGATAGATAGTACCCTACTAGCATACATCACCCATCATATTTTAGCTCAAAAGTCATTAATAATTACTGCAAAATCAGAATTTATCACTGATAATGAATTAAAAGAAGCGCAGGAACTAGCTAAACACTTTGCATTTAACCATACAGTAATAAATTTAAAGGTTCTTGATAATTCTGATATCAGAAAAAATAATTCTCAAAGATGTAGATACTGTAAAGAATTGATTTTTAGTGAATTAGTTAAATTAGCTAAAACAAAAGGATATCAGTATATATTCGATGGCTCAAATATAGATGATATAAATGATTATCGGCCGGGATTTGAAGCTATAAAAAAGCTGGAAATTAAAAGTCCGTTTATAGAGGCTGGCTTTTCAAAAGCAGATATAAGGGAAACAGCAAAAGATCTGGGATTATCCAACTGGAACAAGCCTGCTCTTGCATGCCTTGCATCAAGAATTCCGTATGAAACAGCCATTACAGAAAAAAAACTCTGTATGATAGAACAAGCTGAATCTTACTTAAAAGATTTAGGATATAGTGGTTTTAGAGTCAGACATCACGATAAAATTGCTAGAATAGAGCTAAATCAGGATGATATTGAACAATTTATTTCTAAACATAGAAAAGAAATTAATTTAAAACTTCAAAAATTAGGGTATAATTATGTATGCCTTGACTTGAAAGGTTACAGAACAGGCAGTTTAAACGAATCTATAGAACAATAGAGATAATTTATGCAATATTTAAGAGATTTATTAGAAGAATATAAAAATGGTCTTAAGAACCTCGATGAAGTTATAGCAGAATTAAAAGTTTTACCATATAAAGATATTGATTTTGCTAAAATTGACCATCATAGAACATTGAGGCAGGGTTTCCCAGAGGTTATATACTGTCCGGGAAAAGAAAATAATGAGATAGTCGCTATAATTGCTGAATTAAAGAAAAAAAATCGTCTGGTTATAGCAACAAGAGCAGACAAGAGTGTCGCTGATTATGTTTTATCGAACTTAGCAGGTAGTATTTACCATAAAAAAGCTAGAATAATAAGTTATGGAGAGTTTCCTGAAAAAACTACCAATAACTATGCTCTTGTTATTTCAGCAGGAACAGCAGACTTACCCGTTGCTGAAGAAGCAGTAATAACTCTAAAAGCAGCAGGAATTAAAACAGAAACCATTTTTGATTGCGGAGTTGCAGGAGTCCATAGGATTTTTAACGAAATAGATAAAATACAAAATGCTTCAGCAATAATTGTCATCGCTGGAATGGAAGGAGCTTTAGCTAGTTTTGTTGGTGGAATATCAGGATGTCCTGTAATTGCAGTACCAACAAGCATTGGATATGGGGCCAATTTTGAAGGAATAACAACGCTACTAAGTATGTTAAACAGCTGCGCTTCCTGCGTAAGCGTGGTTAATATCGACAACGGATTTGGAGCCGCCAATATTGCTTCTATGATTGTAAAACAGTCAAAAGATTAAATAAAAAGAGCTAATACAGTAGTCCATAAAAATAATTAGGATACAATAAAAAATAGATGGTTTAAAAAGCACGCCCCTTAAAGTAATTATTTTATTTATAATGCTGTAGAATAATATTGCTGTACTTTTTCTTTATTTTTACCTTACTTCTCCAAGAAAAGAATCTGTACATGTGTCAAAATAATATTAAG
>MFRQ01000153.1:50187-60308 GCA_001784615.1 Candidatus Melainabacteria bacterium RIFOXYA2_FULL_32_9 | reverse complement strand
AATGCTATAATTTGGATTGCCACGTCGGGCTTTCAGCCCTCCTCGCAATGACAATATCACTTTATGCGTAAGTATTTTTTGTTACCTCCTTAATACATTGTTTCAAAAATAATGATGGTTGTTGTAGAAGGGTATATTATTGGAGGAGCCTATGAAATGCGAAGGTGACAAGGTCACTTATTTAAGTCCTCACTTGAATAATTGATGACTTAAATAAGTGCGTTAGCACCAGCGACGGAAATAATATACCCTTCTTAACTTAAGAAAAATCCAATAGTATTTTATCTAAACTCCAGGCATGAGCCAGAGAGGTACTCCTGAATATGTAGAACTTAATCCCATATTTTCAAAAAACTCATTTAAAGTAGTTCCTGTTATTTTTTGCAAGAAGTTCTTTTTTGGTGTCATATCTATTATATGAGGTTTGCCTTTTATATCAGCGAGTTTAGCTGCCAAGTTAATTGCATCTTCCTGAGTTCCTATTTCATCAACAAGTCCGTACTCCTTAGCCTGAAGACCTGTAAAAATTCTGCCGTCAGAAAATGCTTTTACTTTTTCAATATCAAGATTTCTACTATCTGCTACAGTTTCAATAAATTGATTATATGTGCTATCAATTAATTCCTGTAATATCTGCTTTTCATCATCACTTAAATAACGCAGATTTGAAAGAATATCTTTATAAGGTCCAGACTTAATAATTTCGTAATCAACGCCAACTTTTTTATATAAATCTTTAATTACAGCTGATCTAATTATTACTCCTATAGAACCGGTAATAGTACCAGGATTAGTCACTATCTTATCACCTGCTGCAGCAACATAAACACCACCACTAGCTGCCACATCTCCAAAAGATACAACTACTTTTGTATTTTTCTCTTCTTTAAGTTTTTTTATAGCTCCGTAAATTTCCTGTGATGCCCCAACAGTACCACCAGGACTATTTACTCTCAATACCATTGCTTTTATATCGTACTTCTTAACCGATTCTATTGCTTCCAGTATTCTCGATGCCGCAGGAGCATTTACAGCATCAATAATTATGCCTTCTAATTTAACAAGAGCAATTCTTTTATCCTCGAATAACCTATATTTTACTTTATTAAAACAAGTACCGAAATCTGCTATCATTTTCTATCCCCATAAAATAAATTATATAAATTTTATTGTTGAAGTGCTTTTTTAGCATTTTGCCACAAATCTTCTAATTCTGCCTGCGTATACTCAGTTAAGTCTTTTGTAGCAATTTCTTCCATTAATTGAAATCTTTTTGTAAACTTCTTATTTGCTCTTAAAAGTGCTAATTCAGCATCAACCCCATGCCATCTTGCAACATTGACAAGAGAAAACAGAATATCGCCGAGTTCATCTTCCATCTTTTCTTTATCTTCTTCTTCAACAGCCTGCTTAAATTCCTGAATTTCTGATTCTAAACATTCCCATAATGATTCAACATTCGGCCATTCAAACCCAACTTTTATAGCCTTTTTGCTAATTTGGGTTGCAGACATGAGAGCAGGTTGTGATTTTACTACACCTGATAAAGCTGATGTTCTTTCAGGCTTTTCTTCGCTTTTAATTCTTTCCCAGTTAACTAAAACTTCTTCAGTACCTTTAACCTTTGTTTCAGCAAAAACATGAGGATGGCGTCTGATAATTTTATCCGCAATAGTTTTAGCCACATCTTCTATATCAAATCTGGATTCTTCACTGGCTATCTGAGAATGTAAAACTACCTGAAGCAAAACATCACCAAGTTCCTCTTTTAAGTCTTCACAATTCCCACTCTCTATAGCATCAACAGCTTCATAAGTTTCTTGGATGAAATTTTCCCTAAGAGTCTCGTGTGTTTGCTCCTTATCCCATGGACACCCATCAGGAGCTCTTAATTTTTCCACCACTTCTATTAATCTTTGCAAATTTTCCAGATTTTTATGCGACATAATCAATCTTTTTTGGCCCAAAAGCACCGTATTGATGGAGTTTATCAATAATTCCTGTACTTACTTCCAACGAACTAGCTTTAGAAATAGGAATACCTTTAGCTTCAATTTCTTCAACAGTCTCTTTTGCTGCTTTAATAAATTTATCTCCGAATGTCTCTGACGAGTTAATTCTGGATGATTCCTTTTCCTGACTTTTCACAAAAACATCTCGGTCTGCTTCAACCCCCTTAAAACTACATCCATCTATTTTAGGTTGAGATAGGGTTCTGTCAGCCTTTTTCTCTGTACAGGAAATTCCCCCAGGAATTCTTGAGATTCTTGTCACTGGATTAATCATACAATCCACAGGCTCTCCTTTAACTCTCACAAATATTTTTACATGTTATTACTTGTTCTGATCTTATACAACATCACATTGGATGATTTTTAAAAACCTGAAAGTCAAAATAATAAACTATAACGATATTCCGGATTGTTTGTATGTCTGAGAAAACAAGTTCAAAACTATAAGTAAAGCAGGTAAAATAAGAAACGGTATTACTAGTATACCAATACAAGTACAAACAGACAATACTAATAATAGAGGAATTAAAAGCAAAATGATTATCGATAGACCAGCACTTGCAAGATAATCAGGAATTACCCTTGATATCCCGATAAATATCTTATCCAGCTTAAAAGCATCCTGAAAATTAAAATTATCTGCGTATGATGTCGCAATAAAAGGCAGAATTACTAGATATATTAAAACAAAAGGAGTAACAAACAATACAATGAAAGTCAAACTAAGTATAGACACTATAGGATTATCCCGATAAAGGCCAAATACTATACTACTAATCATAGTAGGAATTGCAGCTACGATTGCTATGATAAATAGATATAAAAAATTAGCTGCAAAAAAATACAACCCATATTTAAAATAACTTAAAAATTTAGAATCCCAATCAGGTAAAAGTGGAGTTTCGCCCTTAATTTCATTATGTACAGATTGCAAAACATATCCTACAGGAACAGCATAAATTAAAACACTAAATATAGTCATAAACAGACTGAAAATAGCTTCAATTCCTCTGGTTATAAGAGGCATTTGCGTACTATAATCGGAGATGGGTATTCTTACAACAGCATTTAAAAAGCCCATTATAGTATGTAAAATAAACACGGCAAAAAAGAATATTCCACCAATAAGCAACTTTTGAAGCCATAAATTGTCACGAAAAGGAAAATAAAAAGCTTTTTTAATATCAACACTCATAAAGCATACCTCTTAATTTCAATTTATAACTTAAATAAATGTTAGAGGGAAATTATGTAATTTGCTTATATTCCTTGTATGTTTGAGCAAATAGGTTCACTGTTATTAAATGTACTATTAAAACCAGGAATTGAGGAATTATTGCTCCAATACAGGTAAAAGTTAATATGAGATATACCGGTAACCAGAGTATCCAAAGACCTGCAAGGATTCCAAAACTTATTAAATAGTCAGAAAAAACTTTAGAAATCGCATTGAATATTTCTCTTAATTTAAATGCATCTTTCCAGTTAAAATTATCAGCATAAAATAAGGTAATAAAAGGGCTGACTATTGCAAATAAAAGTCCTAAAATCCCGCCTATTGCTCCTGCTGCATTACTAACATTAAAGTTAAAATTTAAAATAAGCGAAAATAACATTACCAATAGACCTATTATCACTGCGATTAACACTATGAAAAAATAATAACCAATATTAATTAGATAATAAATAAATCCGGTTTTAAAATAGTTAAAAAACTTAGAATCCCAATTAGGCAAAAGAGGTGTTTCATTTTTCACCTCATTATGTGCAGATTGTATAATATAGCCCATAGCAAAGGCTAAAACTGGAATATTAACAAGAGTATCAAGTACTGTCTGGATCATTGACTTGTCAAACTGAGTTAACTGGAGGTTTAATTGAGGAATTATTACTCTATCAAGGATAACATTTAATGCTATATTAACTAAAAAAGCCCCAAAAAAGAAAAGGCCACCTATTGCTATCTTTTGAGGCCACTCAGAATCAGAAAAAATAAAACGGAACGATTTCTTAACATCAATACCCATATCCAAATCTCCAAAAAAATAATATAAAAATAAAATAATGCTTATTATAAAGCATTATTTAAATAAATTAAATAAATCTATTTTAGTAATATCCATCATCTAATTTAAGTCCTCACTGGAATGATCGTTAATTTGATAATGTAGCCAAGAATTAAATTTTCTTACGTAATCACGAG
This sequence comes from Candidatus Melainabacteria bacterium RIFOXYA2_FULL_32_9, assembly GCA_001784615.1. Taxonomy (NCBI): domain Bacteria; kingdom Bacillati; phylum Candidatus Melainabacteria; species Candidatus Melainabacteria bacterium RIFOXYA2_FULL_32_9. The sequence continues at coordinate 56,093 of MFRQ01000153.1, read as the reverse complement.
GTGCTTCGCATTGTCATTGGTTAACAATTTTTTCAGTAATACGCAATGTCATCGCGAGGTTTCTAAAAGAAACCGTGGCGATCTTTCTAAGTTTGAATAATAAGGAGGTAACAAAAAATACTTACGCATAAAGTGATATTGTCATTGCGAGGAGGGCTGAAAGCCCGACGTGGCAATTCAAATTATAGCATTATTTAATGGATTGCTTCGCTTCGCTCGCAATGACAGATTTGCGTTTTAAAATACGCAATAATTTTTTGTTTGTTCCTTAGTTTTAATTCTAAAATGGATAGATTGCCACAGATTCCTTTGGAATCTTCGCAATGACAGGTGTACATTTTTTATTACACTTTTGACTATGATAAACTCATTGATCTAGCCTCTTTATTATCAATAGCCTTAATAAGATTTACCATTTCAATAGCGCTTTTTGCAGCTTCTGCACCTTTATTGCCAGATTTAGTGCCAGCTCTTTCAATAGCTTGCTCAATATTATCTGTAGTTAGCACTCCAAATATAACAGGTATTCCTGTTTTCAAGCCAACTTGAGCTATACCTTTAGCTAGCTCTGAAGAAACATATTGAAAATGAGGAGTATTACCTCTTATAACTGCACCAAGGGTGATAACCGCAGCGTATTCTTTAGTCTCAGCTAATTTACTTGCGATAGCAGGTATTTCAAAAGCACCTGGAACCCAGGCTACATCTACCATATCCTGAGATACTCCGTGTCTATTTAATGCATCGAGACAACCATCTAACAATTTTGAACCGATAAACTCATTAAATCTTCCGATTACTACTGCATACTTTTCTTTCCCTGCTGTTAACTTGCCCTCGTAAACGTTAACCATGCTTTTCTCCTTTATAACATATGATTTAATTTATCACGTTTTGTATGTAAATATCTTTCATTATGCTTATTCAGACATATAGGCAATGCTACTCTGTCGACAACTTCAAGATCGTATCCTTCAAGTCCTATAATTTTTCTTGGATTATTGGTGATTAATCTAAACTTTCTAAGTCCAAGATCAAGAAGAATCTGAGCGCCAACACCATAATCCCTTAAATCAGCTGCAAATCCTAAAGATAAATTAGCTTGAACTGTATCTTCTCCTTTTTCCTGCAATGAGTACGCTTTAAGTTTGTTTAATAAACCTATTCCTCTGCCCTCATGAGATCTTAAATATACAAGAACTCCCGCTCCTTCTTCATTTATCACATCAAGTGCAGCTCCAAGCTGATTGCCACAATCACATCTTAAGCTATGAAAAATATCTCCAGTCAAACACTCACTATGCATTCTAACAACGGGAACAGAGTTAGCAAAATCTTCCAGATTACCCTTGACTAAAGCAACATGCTCAATTTTATCTAACTCGTTCAAATAACCGTATATATCAAATTCACCAAAAATAGTAGGCAATTTAGCTTTTATTACTCTTTTTACAAATTTTTCCTGCTGCAATCTGTATGAAATCAATTGAGCAACTGTAATAAACTTAATATTATGTTCTTTGGCAAACTTAGCAAGATCATCTCTTCTAGCCATCGTGCCATCAGGATTCAAAATTTCGCAAATAACGCCAGCAGGGGTTAAGCCCGCTAATCTTGCAAGATCAACGCTGGCTTCAGTTTGGCCAACTCTTTCTAATACTCCGCCTTTTTTTGCTTCAATAGGAAAAATATGTCCGGGTTTTCTCAAATCCGAAGGTTTAGTATTAGGATCAACTGCTACTTTAATAGTTGTTGCTCTGTCTTTAGCTGAAATTCCTGTTGTGACTCCAAAAGCTGCTTCTGCATCAATGCTTATGGTAAATGCACAACCATGAGACTCAGTATTCTTATTCACCATTTGATACAGATTAAGCTCTTGAGTTCTTTCAGCAGTCAGAGTTAAACATATTAATCCCCTAGCCTCTGTTACCATGAAATTTATTATCTCAGGAGTGACTTTTTCTGCTGCACAAACAAGGTCACCCTCGTTTTCTCTAGTTTCATCATCCGCCACAATAACCATTTTGCCATTTCTAATATCTTGAATGGCTTCTTCAACAGTATTGTACATATATTCGTTTTTATTTTTTATACTTTCCATTCCTATATAAATCCATTCTGTTCAAGATAATTTACATTAATATTTCCAGTAGCATTATCAGACTTAGATACAAACTTTTCAACATATTTTGCAATAATGTCTGACTCCAGGTTAACCTTATCCCCGGGTTTTAAATACATCAAGTTTGTTGACTTTTCTGTCTGGGAGATAACTGAGATACTAAATATATTTTCTTGTAAAGAAGCAATAGTCAAACTAATTCCATTAATAGTTATCGAACCTTTATAGACCATATACTTTACAACGTCATTTGGAGCAGAAAAGTAATATAAATCTGCAATACCCTGATTTACTTTTTCTCTAAATTCTCCGATACCGTCCACATGCCCTGTAACCATATGGCCACCAAATCTACTCTGAGAAGACATAGCTCTTTCTAAATTAACCTTGTCACTTTCTCTAAAGTACTTAAAAGTAGTCAGATTCATAGTTTCAGGAGAAGCTTCAACGTCAAAACTATCGCTTCCATGCTTGACTACAGTTTGACAGGCACCATTAACAGCAACACTGTCACCTATATTAAGATCATCAAGAATCCTAGAACAATTAATCGAAATAACAGCTCCTTGAGCTATTTTTTCAATACTTCTAACCGTTCCTATTTCTTCAATAATACCAGTAAACATAATTCTTAATTAACACAAATAAAAGGCATAATAAAGTATTATCAGCTGTTGCCTAAAAGCTAACTTTTTTAAACTTCAGAAGTAAAGCTCTGTTCATCATCCTCTAACTGAGAAATATCAACAAATTCTTCATCATCATCGTTATATTGCAGAGGATTATCAATTTCAATATTAGAAACTTCATCCTCAATCATATCAATTTCCTGTTTAGTAAAATCTTTAATTTTGCCATCTTCAAGTTTTACAGCCACTTTACCATTCAAGAAATGTAAAGCAGAAACTCTACCAATACCATCAGGTGTCATAACACCACTTCCAACAGGTGGCATGCCGACTGCTGCTTCCATATATGTTGAATACTCATAATTCATACAGCATAATAATCTTCCACAAGACCCTGATATTTTACTGGGATTGATAGGCATTCCCTGATCTTTTGCAAGTTTTATATTAATAGAGCTAAACTGCTTCAACCAGGAACAGCAACATAACTCGTTACCGCATAATCCCAACCCTTCTAGTATAGAAGTTTCATCTCTAACACCAATATGGCGAAGATCAATCCTGACTTTTCTGAAAGTTTGAGTTAAATCTTTTAAAAGTTCTCTAAAGTCAACCCTGTAAGGTGCTGTAAAATAGAAAGTCAGCTTTTTCCTGTCAAAAGTATATTTTGTAGTAACTAATCTCATAGGAAGCTCGTGTTTTGTGATGAATTCTTCACACTTTTGATGAGCTTGATTTTCCTTTTCCTGAATCTCATCAAGAATCCCATACTCTTTTGGTGCTAATACTCTAACTAGAGGCAGGGGTTCAGGTAATTGATCTCCCCATTTTTTAAATACACAACAAGGTATTCTTAGAGCTTTAGTTACCTCTTCACCTTTCTCTGTTCTGACAATAATCATCTGTCCATGCTCAACTTTAGCAGTGTCAGGAATGACAATAGGATATAGCCTTTTTTTAAGTAACCTAACTCCAAATTTATACATATATTAATTTCCTTATTTCCAGCGATTTAGTTTTTGTATGTTCAATATTATTATACGATTTAAATTAAATTTTTAAAAATTTAAAGATATTTAAGCCTTAATTCTTTGCAACAACTCTATTCTATTTTATTCATACTCCTGGATCAATAATATAAAACGTATTTTTATCAAATTAAATCCTTGCAAATTCTTGTTTTCATAAATATGTTTCTAATTATAACAATTTTATAAGTTTTAGTTTAAAGATCATTTTTTCTGGGTATTTAGGAAATAGCAAAACAATATTAGAAAAATCATAAATGTTACATAATTTTAAAAATATAATTACAAGATTAAAATCCAAATGAAAATAGATTATAATTAACTAACTAAAGGGGGTGTTAAAGTACAAAGAAATTATTATTTAAAGAATAATTTTTGTTTAAATGTAGTATTAAAATTATTTGCGAAAGGTTAGGGCGACTATGAGAAAAGGTTTTACATTGCTTGAATTGCTAATTGTTGTAGTAATTCTAGGCATATTAGCATTAATTGCTGCTCCAACACTATTAAACGCTGCTGATCAAGCTAGAAATGGCGCTGTAAAAGCTAACATTAGTGCTGCTGCTTCATCAGTAACAAGCAGATTTGCTCTAAATGGCACAGAAACTGCAACACAAGTGGCAACAAACGTAGCAGCATCATTAAATACCAACAATAAAAACCCAATAACTGGCACAGGCGCTGCATACTCAACCACAGCAGGCGCAGCAGAAGGTATTGTAACATTAGTTGGAACCGATGCTACAGATTCAATTGAAATTAAAGGTTATGGCGTAGGCGGTACTGAATTAATAACTAAAGTAATCAATGCTCCACAATAGACTTTAAAAACCAATTAACTTAAAGAAAAACAGTCGTAGTAATATCTACGACTGTTTTTCTTTTAAGATTTTTTACTTTATTCAAGAATGACCGGTTAACTTAAGCAACATTTCTTATATTTTTTACCACTACCGCAAGGACAAGCATCATTACGTCCTACCTTTAGACTTAGAGAAGATGCTACACCTTTATTTGCAATGGTCATTAGCTCATTAAAAGCCTCTGATAAGTAAAGAACCGTTAAAGCAGAAAACCTTTTTTGTAAGTAATATTTTTCTTTATATTTATGCAATAGCTCCTGAATATCGAATGGTTTTTTAAGCTTTAATACTTCTGAAATTACTTTTATAAAACCATCCTTATTTTCTTCATAAACTCTTAAAATCGGAGCTGGAGGTATTCTGTCACTTTCCAAATATTGCATTATACAGGCTTTATAACCTTTAATTGATTTATAGTCATCAATTGAAAATATCTGCTTAAATGTTCCATAAAAAGGAAGAACTAACAAACCTGAATCAGGATCAAAAATAATGCCAACATCATAAATTTTTCCGTGTGAAGAAAATCCTTTAACAGCTGCCTGTATTGGATCAGAAATACCACCTGTTGCTTCTTTTATCTCAAAATAAGCAAATTCTTCAGGTTTATTAATAAATTTATCAATATCATTTGCTGATTCAGTATTATTTATTTCAATAAAATCGTTAAACTCGCTGAGCAATTCATCTACATATTGGCTTGTTGTAATAATTTCATCTTTTTTAAAATATTTCTGAAATTTTAATCCTAAATCCTGTACTGTTTGCTCAATTTCGGCCAACTTTTCTTGATTATTTGAATATAGCAATTCGGGATTTTCTAATTGTTGCATAACGATATATCTATACACATCTTCCCTGGCACCGGCTGGAATAACTTTATCTATTCCAATTAGATAATATTCATTTTCGTAAGGGAAAACTCGACAATGCAGATATTGCCCCGGTATAATTCCTCTGAAATTCACCATTTTTATTAGGACAAGTGACTGATATATTTTCTCATTTATAAGATTATAGAGCTCAAAACCATTATGAATCAGCCTTTTAATCTCAAAAACTGATAAAATAGACTTTTCCATCCCGGATAAAATATTTTTTTCGTCTTTTGTAATATTAGGGGTTTTCTCAACAAAAAGCTCAAAGATATTTTTATTACTCTCTGGTTTTCTTTCAAAAATATATGAAATTAGAGCAGACTGATATTCTGAGTTTGAGGTAATTCTATCCTTGATAGAATTAGTATATTTCTGTAGATCGAGTT
>MFRQ01000153.1:0-50125 GCA_001784615.1 Candidatus Melainabacteria bacterium RIFOXYA2_FULL_32_9 | reverse complement strand
TTGCTATTGCACTATGCCTGCCTGTTTTACCATCATCTGCCCTGTATGAATAAAATAATGAATTTTGGCAGCTAGTACAATCATCCAATGTATCAATATTTGTAACCCCTACTTCTATTAATTGTTGAGCGTTCAACTTTTTTAAATCCACTTGAACTTTATCAATATTTTCTTTAAATACACTATTATAATTTTCACTGATACTTTGCTTTAACTCAAGAGCCACTTCACTAGAAACAGGATAACAACATTGCCCAATTGTCGGACCAATAGCAACCTTTATTCCACCTACAGATGTATTAAACTCATTGGTGAATATGTTAACAGCTTTCTGAACAATCCTCTTTGCTGTCCCTCTCCATCCGGCATGAATTACGCCAATAACTCTTTCTTTAGGAGCATAAATAATTATGGGCGTACAATCTGCAAATAATAACATTAATACAAGTCCTGGAATTGCTGTAATTACACCATCAGTTAAAGATAAATCATCATTTATACTGGTTATAACCTTTATATTGTCAGTATGTTGTTGATCAGGATTTATTATCCGGTTATAATCCAGATCCAATACTTTACAAATTTTTTGCCTGTTCTCAATTATATAAGGCTTAAACTCAGGCTGATTAGCTGCTCCTAAACTAAAATAATTAAGTGGCTCAGGCGTATTACCACCAATTCTTGTGGTAAAAGCATGGACCAGATTCTTGTCATCCAGTATGCTGGATTTATAGTATTTAATACCTGATTTATTCTCTAAATAAAACATTTTTAAAGTTACCTGAATATAAAAGTTTTATAATATACATTATTCAAGTTGCTAGCCATATAAATTTATTGCTTAGAGATTGCCACGCAAGTATGATTTTGCTGATTATCCACGATTCCTGGCTCGCAATGACAATACGTAGTGCCTTTAGTAGTATTATTGTAAGGATTAATGACTTATGACAGTGCAAAGTACCTCGTAATGACGTCCAAGATTATTTAAGTAGCAACTTGAGTATACTTTATATTTTATATAATATTACAAAAGATATTAAGGCTCAAATTATAAGGGGATTGGTATGTTTGACGTAATTACAATAGGCAGTGCAACTCAAGATATATTTATTGAAAGCAATTTTGCGGAAATTCATGAAGTAAAGGATGCTAATTCAAGCAAATCTCTTCTATGTTTTGATTACAGCACCAAAATTGAAGTTGAACAAACAGCGCTGGATGTTGGTGGTGGAGCGGTTAACTCTGCTGTAAACTTCGCAAATCTGGGATATAAAGCTGCAACAATAGTTAAAACAGGAAAAGATATTAATGGAGAAGCTGTTTTAAGAAGATTAAAAGAAAAAGAAGTTGATAGCTCATTAATATTACAGACAGATGACTATAAAACAGGTTTTTCAGTAATATTAACAAGTTTTGAAGGTGATAGAACCGTTCTTGCTCATAGAGGTGCTAATAGTCACATTTCTTTAGATGAAATACCCTGGGATGACATAAAAAAATCAAAATGGATTTATATTGCACCTTTAAGTGGGAATTCCAATCTTGTACTCGATAAAATTGCGGATTTTGCAGAAGAAAACGGGGTCTCGATGGCGTTTAACCCTGGAACTACTCAAATTAAAAGAGGAGTTGAAGACTTAAAAAAAGTTGTATCAACAGCTGAAGTCTTAATAATGAACAAGTCAGAAGCATTCAATATTACAGGGATGCAGGAAGGGCATGAACAAGTTTATCAAAAGCCCGGAGAATTTGACCCCTGGTCACATAGTGTTCACGAGATGCTTTTTAGGTTAAAAACCTATAAACCTAAAGTTGTAGTCATTACAGATGGAAGTAAAGGTGTAATAGCATTCGATGGAGAAACATTTTACCATGCCCCTGCTTATCCTGCCAAAGTAATTAGCACCCTTGGAGCAGGAGATGCGTTTTCCAGTACTTTTGTCGCCAGCTTAATGAGATTTAACTGGGATATTGAAAAAGCCATTATATTTGCATCAATAAACTCTGCGTCCATAGTTGAGAGCTTTGGAGCACAGTCAGGATTAAAATCTTTCGCCGAATTAGAAAAAATTTATCAGCAAAATGAAGATTTTAAAATCACCAAGAAAAGTAAACAAGCTGAAAATATAGGCTAGAATAATAGAAAATAAGACTGATCGAGAAAGTCATTGCGAACCTTTTATTATGGATATTTTATAAAATCGAAGTTGTGAAGCAATCCCTAGGCATGTATCATTAAGATCACTTCGCAATTAAGATAAACGATATCTTCCGTATTTAATGGCTCGTGATGACTGCCAGACACATAATTATTACCTAATAAAATCGCTAACTATAGCTTTGATATTTGTTTTCAAGCTGTTCAAGAATATCTATAGAACTTGATACTTCATATTTAGCCACTCCTAATATTTCACTAACAGGCTGGATATCTAGTAGAGTACTCGTTAGAAAACAGCCTTTTGAATGCTTTAATTTATTAGGAGATATAACTGATTCTTCAATTTCAAAGCCAAGTTCAATAGCTGCAAGAATAATTTTACTCCTTACAACACCGTTTAATAGCCCGCTTGCAACTTCAGGAGTGTGTATTTTTCCATTATTATCAATTAAAAATATGTTTGATGTGGTTCCTTCAGCTAGGTTGCCATTGGTATTAAGAAATATTGCTTCATCACAACCCGCTGCATCCGCTTCATTCTTTGCAATTATATTGCTTAAATAGTTTAGAGTTTTGGTATAAGTAACTTTTGAATAAGGATTTCTTCTTTCATGCTGGCTCTGAATAACTTTATATGGTCTTTTTTCTTTTAATGGAGTAAAGCCGCATTTCTGTCCCCAGATTAAGAGAGATGGTTTCATAGGCTTCGGATAGCTCAATCCGGCATCAGTCATAAGCCCACGAGTAACAATTACCTTTATAAAACCTTGATCTATCTTATTTGATTTAATAATATTATCAATATTTTTCCCCAAGTCAGGTATATCAATTATAATTGGAATATCTAGACTGTTTGCATTACTTACAAGCCTGTTGGCATGTTCATCAAAGAACATTACTTTTCCATCTTTAACAGCTATGGTTTCATAAACTCCATCTCCAAAATGAAAAGCTCTATCAAAAAATTGATAATCAGACTTATTTTCTATTTTTATTAAGTTAAAATTCCAATAAACAAGCACAATTATTACCCCTTAATCAGCTAACTCCTATACAGTTTATGAATAAATATCACTATATTCATTCTCAATAGGATCAATATTACCTGACTATTTACTTGTTAGAATTTTCTGACAATCTTTAATAATTGAATCACACTACTAGTATTTTGTTTCAAAAGTTATGATAATCGTTGAGGTAAGGTATGTATGTTATTGGCCACTCTACTAGTGTATAGATCGACAAATAATATGCTATAATTCCCCGAATTGTCATCCTGAGGAGAGAATCGACGTGAGGATCTTGCCTATGTACAACTTTAATGTAATTTTAAGGCTTGAATAGTATATTGTATAGATTGCCACGGTGCCACAAACATATCATCAATGATTTTGTATATTAAAGAAAGATTGTTGACAATGTCACTGTGGCTTAGCCACCTCGCAATGACAGGGAGTTTGCTTTTAATATATTATTTGCAAATCTTACTACTAGATATAAATTATAAAATGTTTTAATTATTCTGCTTTTATAAACCCCATAACAGGTTAAGTATGACGGTTTTAAGATTAATCTAACTTTGGGGCCTTTTCAAGACTTCTTTCATCAATAACAGGTGCGTTTCCCCAGGAATAAATTACACCTTCTTTGTTTATTTGATACTCTTCTTTTATTTCGTTTCCATTTTCATCTTCAAGAATAATTTCTACTCCAATGCCAAGAGGATTTTCTGAATCGTCTAAAGACTCAAAAATATTAATTTCTAGTATATTTTTAATTTCAGCCGGGTTTTTAGTGCCAAATTTTTTTTCTAGAAGAAGTTCAACTAATTCTTTTTTGTCCATTTTTCTCAGGTTTCCTTGTATTACTAAATAATATTACTACAATCCATTGAAATACTAAATTAATATATCTTAAAAGAATAAAAAAAATAGTAGTGCTTCAACGATAACTGGTAACTTTAAACTAAGTCTAACTGCTTCAGTGGCTTTAATCGTTAACCTAAATTAGGTAATGGATATTACCAAAAAAATTATTAAAGTTTTTTGGAAACGTGCCGATATATATAATATAAAGCCATAGAATTGGGAAATTACCCAATCTCCTCCCCAAGCCTGATAGCCGCGCCCCTAAGACAAGTGCGGCTTTCCCTTTTGTTCATAAAATGAATTAATTGACTAAAAGTTTATTATTTTTGGTTATTAGATTTAATAAATAATTATTATCTCTTGTTAAAAAGACAAGGGCTGTTATAGTTATCGCAGCTTCAATAAGTCCGAGAATTAATAAATGTTCTGCTAGCATTATAGCTATCATACTACGTATTGTATATGGAAAATCAGAAGAGGTATTTACTCCTACCAGCAGGATTTGCAGTTTAAATATTAATATTAGTGATATTACCGAGAAAATTGATGAAAAATATGCGCTAATTCCTGCAATTAATGGTTTAGGAAAAATCGTTCTTAAGGTTTTTGAGGAATTTACTTTATTATATAAATAATAACCTGTAAAAGAAGTAATAAAGGCTAATATAAAGCTATTTACCGCAAAAGTACTTATCCCTCCATCTCCGAAAAAAATGCTTTTTATCATTAAAGCTGAAGTTATTATTATTAAACTTGTCCAGGGTCCGAATAAAATACTTAGCAGGGTAGCGCAGGTTATATTGCCCGGGATTTCTATTAAAAACGGTAGATCAAACATTAATATGGTAAAAGAGAAAGCGGTTCCCAGGATAATTATGGGGATGGAATCTAGTTTAAAGATTTTCCTTATTTTGTTGAATGCCAGAGCCCAGAGAGGAATCATTATTAAATAGAAGACTATGCTAACTTGTAATTCCAGGAATTCATTATGAATATACATATATAACGCCTCCCCTCGAATATATACGTTTATTTTTAGAAAATCTTTTATTATTTTGGGAAATATTAAAGGAAAAAGCAATTGGATTCCGGGGTATATTAAGGACGCAATAAAAAATACTTACGCATTTTTTATTGCTCGATTATTTGCTGGTTATAAGAAGTGCCAAAGGCACATATATAAGGTTGAAATAGTTAAAGACTTTAATAGTGTGACTGAGTCACCTACAAAAATACCTATTGGATTAGAATGAGCTTACAATTTCAAAAACTCGTCGTTTTCGAAATTGTAAGCTCTCGCTTCGCTCATCAAAATCCATAAGTATTTTTACGCTGTCCTTATTAGGTATACATAATAAAAAGAACCTCTTTAAGGAGCAACCTTAAAGAGGTGTTAATTATAACTGGATATTATATATACTAAACTTACTATAATGAATGATGAAAATTCAATAGGTAAGTTTAATTATATAACTTTTTGTATTATATGGCTTTTTGAACTTTATTAGCTTTTATACAGGAAGTACATATGCTAATTTTTTTAACTGTACCGTTAATGTTTGCTCTTATTGATTGTAAGTTTGGAAATTGGCGATATCTATGATGCTTGTTTGAGAAGCTTACTTTGTTTGCTTTTAATGGTGTTTTTCCACATACTGTACATTGTTTGGACATTGTTTTTACCTCTTATATTTTAATACTTAAACTCTTTTAACTTTTTCACTAACATATTACTTAAAGCCAAAATACTTATCAAGTATTTAGATTTATTTTTTATCTATATTGTTCCAGAAACCTGAGTTTTTATTTATTTCTGAAATGAGCTGCAGCGTATTGTCATTATTAGTTTGGGTTTATAAGATGAATCTTTCAGAATTTATAATTTCCATTAAGATTATTAAAATCATTTAGATGAAAATTCTAGTTGATATTAAAAAATCTTAATAATAAAAAAATAAGTTTTTGATAAATTATGATTTTTTTTACTCAATATTTATGGTTGGTTTGGGATTTTTTTTTGTTTTGTATAACGTAAAAAAAAATTTGTACTTAATATTTTTTTAAATTTTAGCAATTTTTTTTCATGCTCTTGTTTTATTATTATCAACGAATACTTATTTAAAAATACAACATATTTAAGTAGGTAGGGAAGCTAAATAAATTTGGTAATATCCATTACCTAACTTAAGTTATCGACTATAACCACTGAAACAGGCAGACTTAATTTCAAGCTATCAGTTTACGTTGTTGTACTACTATAAATTTTAATATTACGGTATTTCGTTAAGTATAAGTCAGGAGGTTTTAAATATATGGTAATCGCAGATGAATTGAGGTCACAGGAAGAAGTGAAGGACAGTGTTATGGCAAATGCTGAATTATTGAATTTGAACAACAAGAAAATCATTACAAAAGCAAACTTGCGCAGAATTGAGATTAGTGAGCTTCCAAATAAGCTTCCTGATTTTAAAACTTCAATCAGAACAAAAGATAATATTCTTGCTGATTGGATAATTCAGTGGATTGAAGCGGGATTAAAAGAAGGTAAACTTCAAAAGAATGATTTACTACCAAGAAAAGCCGCTCTTGCTGCACATCTTGGAGTTAGTATCGGTACTGTCCAAACTGCAATTAGATTTATTGAAGATAAAGGGCATGTTGAATCTAAACAGCGTATTGGTACTTTTGTCAGAGATATTAGTAGTCCAGCGGCAGAACTTAGAAAACAAACTTCTAAACGTGAACAGGCAATAGTGGCATTAAAGAAAATCATAGTTAAAAATTCATACTCGGTTGGTGAGCCACTTCCTTCATCAAGAGAATTAGCTAAAGTTATCGGTAGTGCACCAAATACTACACGTTTGGCTTTAGAATATCTTGCAAGCATTGGTATTATTGAATCAAAAGGTTGCAGGGGTAACAAAGCTAACTGGATTCTAAAAGATATACCTGTTATTGACGAATGCGACGAAATTGATGCAAATCTTGAATCAGATACTCTTGTAAATCAAGTTGAGCGTGATCTAAAAGAATTAATTGGCCAGAGATTTCAGGTTAATGATAAATTACCGTCACACTTTGAACTAGCTGATATTTTAAAAGTGAGTATTAAGACAGTTCATGATGCTATGAAACGCTTGGTCGAGCAAGGCATCCTTAAGTCTAAAAGAGGTAGATACGGTACATTTATTATGCGTTTACCATCAGAAGCTCAGTTTTATGGTAGTGACGCAGATTCAATTTTTGCTTCAGCTTTAGAAGCAAGTCTTTATAACTATGAAAAGGTTGAGCGTCATATGAAGCTCTTGATTAAAGAGAATTATAAAGTTGGCGATAAGCTTCCTGCAATGAGTAAATTAGCTTTACAATTAAAAGTTAGTAGCAATACCATTAGAAAAGCACTTCAAAGACTTTCTGAACAGAATGTTGTTAAGTTTTCTCGTGGTAGATACGGTGGTACTTTTGTTATTAGCATGCCACAGGTTGATGAAAGTGAAGAAACTTCATTCACCTGGTTATCTATTAACCCTGAACATATGGCTGTATATCGTACAGTTAATAAGTAATTCTTATAAAATGCTTATAAAGCCTCTTACTCAAAGTAAGAGGCTTTATTTGTTTAGATAAAATGACTAAATCATAGAATTTGTAAACTTTATATAAATTAAACTTATTTTTTATACTTATAAAGCATTTTTTAAGTTGGTTTATCCTTAAATAACTTAGGATTTTAAGGTTTATTAATAAAGTGAACAAATGTATGATTAGTGATGTTGGTTTTGGCTGTTTTTCTCGAAAAATAAATTCTGGAGTGCAACTCGCTTTCCAGAAAAATTTGCATAAAGAAAAAGCAGCTTCGTCACTATCATATTTAGATAAAGATGTATTTTCATCAGCTTTAAATCAGGAATACAAAAATGATATATCATTTCTAGGCAATATACAGAGAAGTATCAAAGAAGCTTGGAAGGATAGCATAGTTCGTGAAATGATCGAAAAGTCTGTAATGTGTGGTAATTTTAAAGAGTGCCCAGAATTTGGGAAAGCTTTTTTAGAACGTATTGATGCTCTTTGCTCTTCTAAGTTGTCTAATGATGAAATTTATAAAGAATTAAGCAAATTTTTTGAGAAAATTAGGCCTCAAATAGATAACAGTTTTGCTACAGATGATGAAAAAAGATTTCAAAGAAGGGTAGGGCAAGTTAAAGACATTTTAGGAAATAAGAAAGTCGAAATATTTACTGATGTTGGTTGTGGTGATGGAGAAATAACATCAGCAATAGGTAGTGCTTTAAAATTAAAGAAAGATAAAGTAACGGGCTTAGAAGTATATATAAGACCTGATAAAACTTATCCTTTCACAATTAAACAATTTGACGGGGTTAAAATCCCTTTACCTGATAATTCACAGGATTTAGTAACTTTATTTACGGTTTTACATCATGCCGAAAATCCTGATGGTTTACTTAAAGAGATTCGTCGCATCTTAAGTCCTAATGGTAAATTAATTGTTAGAGAATTTGATGCCAAGAATGATTCAGAGAAGCTTTTTAACGTTGTAATGGATGAAATGCTATACAAAGTTTATACGTCTTATGACGGTGTTCCTGTCAGGGAAGACGGTTATCACAGTTGCAGTGAATGGGAAATATGTTAGAAAAAGCAGGTTTTAAAATTGATAAAACCGTAAAGACTGAACCTAATAACCCTTATGATCCTTTTATGACATTATCTAGTAAGGCAAATATTAGTTTTGGCAATAACGCAAAAATAACCAGTATATCGAAGGTGCGGAGTCTGGATTTTGTAGCGTAATTTATTTATACCTGTTTTGTGTATTAGGATTAAAGAGCAAGCATTTTGATGTATCTAAAACTAATGACAATTCTTCTCCTACTTTGGCTTCAAAATCAGGAGATATTTTTGCTGTCAATGATTTATTATTAATCATAAAGTGTACAAGCTTTTCACTTCCAAGCATTTCAACAAGATCAGGAATTACTTTTATGCTTTTTGATTCAGTAGATCCGGTGGCAAAGTGTTCAGGTCTTATTCCCAGGATGACCTTTTTACCGGTTAGATTATTGCTTTTAATGATGCTTATTAATTCATCATCAACATTTATATACTGATCTGCTATTTTAAGAGTATTATCAGAAAGGGTTTCTACTTCAGTAAAGTTCATTGCGGGTGAGCCAATAAAGCTTGCTACGAAAATATTTTCTGGTTTGTTATAAATAGCGTTAGGTGTGTCTACTTGTTGAATGACACCATTATTAAGCACAACAATTCTGTCTCCCATTGTCATGGCTTCGACTTGATCGTGTGTTACATAAATAAATGTGGTTTGAAGTCTTTGATGCAGTTTTTTTATTTCTGACCTCATTTGAACTCTGAGTTTTGCATCAAGGTTAGAAAGTGGTTCGTCCATTAAAAACACAGCCGGATCTCTAACTATAGCTCTTCCTAATGCAACTCTTTGTCTTTGTCCGCCTGAGAGTTGTTTTGGTTTTCTTTCTAAATATTCTGTCAAATCTAAAACTTTTGCTGCTTCTTTTACTCTGTTATCTATTACATCCTTCTTGAATTTTCTCATTTTGAGGCCGAATGCCATATTGTCATAGACATTCATATGAGGATACAGAGCATAATTCTGAAATACCATTGCAATATTTCTGTCTTTTGGGTGTACATTATTGACAACTCTGTCTCCAATGTAAATTTCTCCGGTTGTTATATCTTCAAGCCCGGCGATCATTCTTAATATAGTTGATTTACCACATCCTGATGGGCCAACTAGCACAATGAATTCTTTATCTTTAATATCGAAGCTTGTTTTCTTTATAGTCTCTGTTTTATCGTAAATCTTGGTAATATTTTTTAATTCGACTTTTGCCATATTTTCTACCCACCCAAACTCTGTAATAGTCGAAAAAGTATTTAATGAATAAAATTGATTTAACTTATTCCTAAAAACTTTTTTAGTTTAACGTAAGATTTTTCTTTACACTGTATTTTAACATGGCATTTCATTAATATTCACTAGAATTTTTTGTATGTAACTTGAATAGTTAATTACGTTTGATAATATTTTCTATGTTGATTGAAGTGTACGAGTGTCTTTGTATTATAATTTAATAGATATGTAAGTTAAAGGTGCTAAGTTGCTAGTATTCAGAGAGATAAAACCCAATCTTATTCCTGCATCATGTCTTGCACAGGGCGTGTTTGACGGAGTGCATCTTGGACATCAAAAAGTCATTATAGATGCTATAGAAAAATCTAGAACTACTGACGCATTAGCTACAGTGGTGACTTTTGCTAATCATCCTCAGTATATTACATCAAAAAATTCTCTAAAATTAATTACAAATCTTGAAGATAGACTTGAATTGTTTGAAGCTTTAGGGGTTCAGGTTGTTCTTTTACTTGATTTTACTGAAGAATTGTCTAAGATATCCGCTGTTGAATATATTAAAAGTGTATTGGTGGAAGGATTGAATGTTAGGCACATTAGCATAGGTTATAATCATAGATTTGGTTCTCAGAAAAAAGGTGATCATAAGTTGCTTGAGAAATATGGTGAGCAATATGGTTACAAAGTTACTGTAATTCCTCCTGTTGCTATAGAGGGTCAGGTGGCAAGCAGCTCTGATATAAGAAATTTAATTTCGAGTGGTGATGTTGATTCGGCTTCAAAATTGCTTGGAAGGCCATTTTCCATTAAAGGTGCAGTAATTCAAGGGAAACGAAGAGGAACTCAGCTTGGTTTTCCTACTGCTAATATGGAATTGCCGGAAAACATGATATCTCCTGCTGCCGGGGTTTATTCGGGGCTTGCTTATATTGGTAATGAAAATTATTTTGCGGTGATTAATGTCGGCAAAAGGCCAACTTTTGGAGATCTTACCGTAAATCTTGTGGAAGCTCATGTATTAAATTATAGTGGAAATTTATATCACAAGAATATAGAAGTAGCTTTTCTTAAAAAACTGAGAGACGAAAAGCGGTTTGCTTCTGAAGCTGAATTAGTAGAGCAGATTAAGCTTGATTGTCAGGCCGTGACTGTTCTGGCTCCCAACTTATAGTCGCAAGTGCACCTGCATAAGTTTATGAGATTGCCACGCGAGTATGATTATTTCTTCAAGTCACGATTCATGGCTCGCAATGACAGCGAGGTATTATTGGAATGATTATTGACCAAAGAAAGTGCGAAGTACCCTTGTAATATTAGCGGTATTATTGGAATGATTGATAACCAGATACAGTGCGAAGCACCTCGCAATTGACAATAAAAATTTGTTTATTGGATAGGGACTCTAAGTTTGTAAATTTAGTTAACCGTTTTCGGGCATTCATATTTAAAAAGAATTTAAAACGGGTATCATGGAACAATAACTAAATTAATTAAATAATAGATTAAATCGAATCGTGTACGTAAAGTCTCAGAGTCAATGTACTTATGACTATTGTACAAAATTGTGTTTATGTAATAATTTTAGTTATAGATATTATAGAAAACCGATTATTAAAATAAATAATTAATTTAGTTAAATTTTACTTTTTAGTGTCAATATTTTTTTAGATCTGTTTTAAAGCAAATAGGGGAAATTAGTCGGTACTTCTTTAAGTTGGAGAGTCTGTTAGAATATCGTTCTGTAAGGGGTTATTTAAATTAGCTATGGTGAGAGTTAGAAAAAGTATTAAGATTTCTGGTATTATTGGGTCTAAAGCTTTTATTTCTTATGTTTATTCTTTAGTTAAAAAGTTTGGACTATCAGGTTGGGTTAAGTACTGTAATGAATTTATCATTATGGAAGTTGAGGGTGATAATTACTCAGTAATTGAGTTTGTATCATCTATTTGTGATAACGCTAAACCTATGTCAAAAGTGGTAGAGTTTGAATCACATGATGTAACTGTTTTAAACAGTAATAGATTTTATATTATTGAGAGCGATTCTGAGTTTAATTACGTTGAACCTGTGCCGCAAGATACAGCATTATGTGATGACTGTGTAAGTAAGTTATTCGATTCTAAGTCAAGGAAACATAATTATCCGTTTATTGCTTGCAATAAATGTGGCCCTAGATACAGTGTTATTAATTCTTTGCCTTTTACCAAGGAAAATTCTTCATTTGGTGAATTTGAATATTGCTATGAGTGTCAAGAAGATATAAGTAAGGAAATGTTAGATGGGGATTTTTCTAACTGTCATGCTTGTGGGCCAAGGATTTGGCTAAAAGATAAAAATAAAGTCTATCTTAATCAGGAAGAGAGCTTTAAGGTAGCTGCCAGAATTATTGATCAGCAAGGAATAATGCTTTTAAAAAGTATTAATTGCTTCTATTTATGTTCAAGCGCTTTTTCAAGTGAAGCAGTAGAAAAAATCAGGGAAATAAAAGTTAGAAGAGATAAGCCTCTGACCGTAATGGCAAGAAATATTCAGGAAGTAGAAAAATTTGCTTATGTAAATGATGTTGAGAAGGAATTATTAACATCAAAAGAGAGACCGGTAGTTGTATTACGTATTAAAAATCCTGATTACCTTGCTTCGAATGTAGCTTCAGGATTTGATCGAGTCGGCGTCATGCTTCCTGTTAATCCAATTCATTATTTGTTATTTGATAGCGGTAATTTCAATGTTTTATTAATGAGTAGTGCCAATAAAAGCGGTCAAACAATTGAGATAGATAATCATAAGGCTGAATCCGCATTTGGGGAATTGGTTGATGGGATTTTATTCCATGATTTAAATATTAAAAATGGATCAGATGACAGTATTGTTACTGTGGCCAATAACAAAAAGTACTCATTTAGATTAGCTAGAGGCTATGCTCCTAATAATAGACTCCTAATGGATATGGATTCTTGTCCTGTAGTTTTAGCATGTGGAGCTCATCAGAATTCTACCATTGCTCTTACTACTCCGGATGGTAGAATCCATGTTAGTCCTTATATGGGAGATTTAGATACATCTAATGTTTTTGATTTGTATAAAAAGAATGTAATATTGTTTTGCAAGTTATTTAATGTATCTCCAGAACATGCCGTATGTGATTTAAATCCTGATTATTTTTCTACAAGGTATGTAAAAACATTAAAAATCCCATATTCGCAAATGCAGCATAGTTATGCCCATTTGATTAGTTGCCTTGTTGACAATGATATTGCAATAACTACTCCGGTTATTGGCGTAATATTTGATGGTTCAGAATATGGTGCTGATCAGACAGTTTGGGGTGGGGAATTCCTTGTTTCAAGAGATTTAAAATATGAAAGAGCAGCTTATATTCCTGTTTTTAAGATGATTGGAGTTAAAGGAAAAGAGTCTCAGATTTATAGGTTAGGTTATAGTTTATTACAAAAAGCCGGAATTGATATTAGTCATCCTGCGTATAAGAATTTAGAACTTAGTCAGGAAGAAGAATATATGTTTTCCAGCTTGATGAATAAAGGTGTAAGCTCGCCCTTGACTTCATCAGCAGGAAAATTGTTTGATGCTGTTGCTGCAATAGTTGGAGCTGCCAGACATTCTTATTATGAAGAATATTCGGCTCTCTATCTTGAAAGTTTGGCTGATAAGAACTGTGAAGATATATATTTACTGAAAGATTACAATATTAAAAATATTAATAGCCTGATACAGTTTATAGCTAAAGATATTGAGTTAAAAGAGCCTGTTTCTAAGATACTCGGTAAATTTCATAATACTCTTGCAAAAATGGTAGCTCATACTTGTCTTGAAATAAGCAAGAAAAAGGGAATTAAGCAGGTTGCTTTATCTGGTTCAGTCTGGATGAATGTGCTTTTACTTGAAAGAACTGTTAAAGAACTTGAAAAAGTTGGTTTAATGCCTTTAACACATAAAAATATTTCGACTAATGATGAGAGTTTAAGTATAGGCCAGGCTGCATATCTTGTTCATAAAATCAAAAGAGATAAAATTCTTGATTATAAAGATAAGTCTAATATTATAACCAGTGAGATTTTCTAGTGGATTTGGTGGATGTAGGCTCAGAAACCAGACGTTCTAATAAGTTTTCTAAAAATTATAAAGATTTTCATAAGAAATTCCTTCAGTACTATTATTTTTAGCCTGAAGGATCAGAATTATTTATAAATAGAGTTCATAAAGTGTTTAATTTAATTATTTATTAGTCTAAAATTAATATTAAACTTGATTTTAGTTGAGGGAAAATAATGAACCATTTTTTTGATAAAAATGAGCCCTATAAATTGCCTGATATTAAAGGTAGATTTGGTGAGTTTGGTGGGAAATATGTGCCTGAAACTTTAATGTCTGCGTTAACTGAACTGGAAACAGCGTTTAATCAGGCATGGGAAGATGAGAATTTCTTAAATGATCTATATAGTTTAATGAAAAACTATTCAGGAAGGCCAACACCTTTATATTTGGCGACCAGGCTTACTGAATATTATGGAAAAGCTAAAATTTATTTAAAAAGAGAAGATTTGAACCATACAGGTGCTCATAAAATCAATAACACCCTGGGACAGATATTGCTTGCTATAAAAATGGGTAAAAAACGCATAATAGCTGAAACCGGAGCGGGTCAGCATGGTGTTGCAACGGCTACGGTTTGTGCTCTCTTTGGCCTGGAATGTGAAGTCTACATGGGTGAAGAGGATATGAAGCGTCAGGCTGTTAATGTAGATAGAATGAGACTATTGGGCTCAAAAGTCACACCTGTATATTCCGGTAGTAGGACACTTAAAGATGCTACCAGTGAGGCCATTAGGGATTGGGTGACAAATGTGGAAAATACCCATTATATAATAGGTTCAACTGTTGGACCCCATCCATATCCTAAAATGGTTAGATGTTTCCAGTCAGTTATAGGAAATGAAACCAGATATCAGTCTTTAGAGATGGAAAAAAGATTACCTGATTATGTCCTTGCCTGTATAGGCGGAGGAAGTAACTCGATGGGCATGTTTTATAGTTTTATCAAAGATAAAAATGTAAATTTAATTGGTCTTGAAGCTGCTGGATGTGGAGTGGAAACAAATAAACATGCTGCAAGCCTTACTAAAGGTAGAGCTGGTGTATTGCATGGGTCTATGAGCTATGTGCTTCAGGATAATTATGGGCAAATTGAAGAAGCGCATAGTATTTCAGCAGGACTTGATTATCCCGGTGTTGGCCCGGAGCACAGTTACCTGAAAGATACAGGCCGGGTTAGTTATTTTCCAATTAATGATGATCAGGCTTTAAATGCATTTAAGCTCCTAACAAGACTGGAAGGCATAGTACCTGCTCTTGAATCCTCACATGCCCTTGCTTATTTAGAAGAACTTATGCCCAAAACAAAAAAAGATGATATTGTCACTGTCTGCTTGTCAGGCAGAGGTGACAAGGATGTAGAAAGTATTTTGAGTATTTTAACAGACAAATAG
Organism: Candidatus Melainabacteria bacterium RIFOXYA2_FULL_32_9; assembly: GCA_001784615.1. NCBI lineage: Bacteria > Bacillati > Candidatus Melainabacteria > Candidatus Melainabacteria bacterium RIFOXYA2_FULL_32_9. The sequence continues at coordinate 34,672 of MFRQ01000153.1, read as the reverse complement.
AGGCGAGTATGGATAAAGTAGAAAATAAAGAAATTGCTGAAAAATTTATAAAGGAAGCCGAGTTTCTTGCAAGAGGTGCTGAGGTTTTACCTGGTGGAGTGATGGAACTTGCAAAAAAACTTCAAAAAGCAGATGAAACAGGAACTCCTTTAAGAGTAAAACTGGGACTTGATCCTACAAGACCTGATTTACACCTTGGACACACTGTTGTAATGAGAAAATTAAAGCAATTTCAGCTTGCAGGGCATCAGGTTATATTAATAATTGGTGGTGCTACTGCTATGATAGGTGATCCGTCGGGTAAATCAGAAACAAGACCAAGCCTTAGCAGGGAAGAAGTTGATGAAAATGCTAAAACTTATCTGGATCAGATGAGTAAAGTTGTTGATGTAACTAAAGCTGAAATTGTTAATAATGCGGACTGGTTGCATGAGATGAAATTAACTGATCTATTAAGACTTTCATCTAATGTAACGGTCGCTCAAATGCTTGTAAGAGAAGATTTTTCTAAACGTTATACTGAAGGTAAACCAATTTCTGTACATGAATTTTTCTATCCTCTTATGCAGGCATATGATTCAGTAATAGTAAACTCAGATATTGAGCTTGGTGGAACTGATCAGAGATTTAACGTTCTTTTAGGCAGGGATATTCAGAATGCTTATGGTAAGACAAATCCTCAGATGGTAATACTGTTACCACTTCTTGAAGGCACTGACGGTGTTGTAAAAATGTCCAAATCATATCCTGAGCATTGTATTAGCTTGACTGATGATCCTAAAAATATGTATGGCAAGATTATGTCTATTCCTGATAACTTAATTTTGAGATATTTTGAGCTGCTTACCGATGTCTCAACTGAACAATTAAGGGATTATCAGAAGGAATTAGAATCTGGTCAGGTAAATCCAAGAGATTATAAGATGACTCTGGCTCGAATTATAGTAACTGAGTATTATTCTCTTGAAGAAGCCCAGAATGCCGAACAGGAATTTATAAATATATTCCAGAAAAAAGGTGTACCTGAGAATATAGAGGAAATTAGTGTCAATGAAGGGACTTCATTAATTGATTTTATTGCAGAAAAAGGTCTGGCGCAAAGTAAAGGTGAAGCAAAACGCTTAATTCAAGGTGGTGGAGTTAAAATTGATAACGAAAAAGTCACAGATATTGGTCAAAAAATTGGATTTAACGGTAACGACTCCTTAATTCTGCAAGTTGGAAAGCGTAAATTTGCCAGGTTAGTCAAATTATAAATTTTATCGAGATAAAATCATAAAATAGCGGATTTGTTAGTTATTATAACCTTGTAAATAAAAAGAGACTTCAGTAATGAAGCCTCTTTAGTCTTTTGAATACGCAATTATAATGCTAAAAATAAAAGGTAATAAGCAATAATAATGATAAGTAAAGGCAGAATAAAGATTCCAACTATCCCAAAACATTTCGCTACTGTTTGGAGTGATTCCATTAGATAAAACCCCATAATTACCCCACCAGAACTATCTTAACCGAATAATTGACTTAAGGCATTACCTTATTAAGCTAATTTGGTTATTATCTATTATGGCAATAATTTTAATTTATACTATAAATAATAATTATTTGATATTCACAAAATCATCAGAAATACCTTCGTGGGTATAATTCTTCAAGACTTGATTTTACTTTTTTCATAACCTCTATCCTGTTTTCATTTAATTTTGGTCTGAATAGTCTTGCGCTTTTATACCAGACAGGTTTATCTAGAGCTCCAGCACTATCTATTCCTATAACAAGATCAAGATTTTGAATGACAGCAGTGTCTGAGAAATCATTAAATGTTTCTCCAAGGTTTAGGTAAATCTTTTAACTGCTCAATCCCATAGCCTTTTTGTAATGAATATATTTGTGCATTTGGCAATTGGAACAATGATTATCTAACTTCTTAATTTATTTAATCTGTTTCAAAAAATCAGTATAAAATAAACATTACTGTTCTACATATTTTCAAAATTACTATGAGAAGCTTAAGCATAATCAGTAATTTGTTTATTATTATAGTCTTTCTAATATAGTTGCAGCTTTAGGAATTATATTTTTTACATTTAAAGTTTTTTAACTAAAATTTCAAAAATAATTCCCTGTTATGTTTTTAGGGAATCTTATTTACTTGAGCTTCTTTTATTCAGTAATAATTGCAATTTACATACACGTATATTTATAAGTAGTTGAAAAAATAAGAATTTCCCTGTAAATACCCTGTTTTTAAATTTTCTAAAAAGAGAATAATGCTGTTAAGACTGCAATGTCCTGTTTTGAGACTTCATAATGAAAAAAAATCATTTTTGGATGCTTGCTACTGGTGAGATTTTTTATATTTTTAGTTTGACTCAAGGTAGATAAATTTTATATATCAGATATTTCATAATTCTATATTTTATAGGCAATTTTTAAATCTATTTTGTTTTTAATAAATTAGAGGTGTTTTTATGTATAGATAAATTTGGGGGTAACTTATGAGCAGTCCTAGTTTACAAATGAATGGTAATGTTGATGCTACTGCTTTAAAAACAGAAATTCAAAGCTTAAGTAAAAAGAAAGAAAGTATTTCAAAGGATGATAAAGAACCAAATATAAGTATATTTATTGATCCTGAAAAGCGAGCTAATGAAAAAAGAACTGAAGAAAATAGGGTTCTTGAAGAAAACTGGATTAATTATATAATTAATATGTTAGAAAGAATGGCAGCATCAGCAGAACGTATGAACAGGAATTTAGATGGTGGTGATGCAGGACGAGATTATATTTATGATAGTCCTGTTCTTAATGCTCAAGCAACAAAAGAAAAAGAAAATAAAAAAGCTAAAGAAAAACAGGAAAAAGAAGATAAAAAATTAAAAACTAAAAATGATGAAAAATAAGTAATTAGTGGTCTAAATAAAAAAGAAAATTCAGCTAACCAGCTGAATTTTCTTTTTTATTCACCTGATATAGCAGTATCTGTAATAGGTTTCTTGCAAATCATAGTTTTTAACCGTTCTAAAACGTGTTCAGCTGCACCAAGTTTTAATAGTTTGCCTGTAATGAAATATACTATTATGCTTATAACTCCACAAATTGTGAGTTTTAATGTCAGATAAAGTAAGGTATCAGGCATTGCCTGTTCGAAATACCATTTAAATCCAAAGGCAATAGCTGACATAGTTAGAGTAGCAAAAATGATTTTTAACGTAGGAGATATAAACTGCTTAAACTCAAGATCGATCTTGTTTCTGATAAATATTGCCAGCAATAAACAATTAATAATAGTCACTGCTGTAGTAGATAGAGTTATGGCTCCAATGCCAAGATGTCCTATGAGCATAAAATTCAGGGTCGCTTTGACTATAATTGAAACCATAGCTACGTAAAATGGGGTTTTAGAATCATCAAATGCATAGAATACTCTAGTTAAGGTATCTCTTGCTACATATGGGATTATTGAGATAGATAAATATATAAGAGCTAAACTTACCATATATGTATCGTTAGCATCAAATTGGCCTCTTTCAAGCAGTAATTTTATTCCATCTTGTGCAAAAATAATTATGAAAGCCAGAATTGGAAAGGACATAAACCATAATGATGTTAAGCCTCTATGGAAATAATATTTAAGGGAGTCCCAGTCTCTTTTTCCAACAAATGTTGAAAACATAGGAAATAATGGAACCAGTAAGGCTGTTATTATGATTCCAACAGGGAATTGAAAAATTCTATTTGCATATCCAATAGCAGTCCAGGCTCCTGCGATTAATTGAGAAGCAAAGAACATATCTACATATATATTTATTTGCCCTATGGTTGTTCCGATCATTGCAGGGAGGAGGATTTTTCTGATATTTTTTATTTTTTCATCGAAAAATTTAAATTCAGGTTTATATGTAAAACCTGATTTGAAAAATACAGGTAATTGTATTAAAAGTTGAACTAATGCGCCTATTAAGGTGCCCCAGGCAAGAATTATTCCTGTAGAATCGTTTCTAAATACTAATATTGCTCCGATTATTACTATACTTACCATTGTTGGGCTTAGGGCAGTAAACATAAATTCTTTATATACGTTAGAGATTCCGTATAATATCCCTATAACTCCACCTATTAACATTATTGGAGCCATTATTTTTAATTGTAATGTTGCCAGATTATGCAATTCTGGACTTGCATTTGCTGCTATAGCTTTTATTATTGGATCTGCAAATATCCAGACTAATATGGTTAATGCTAAAAAGCATATGCCCGTTATTGTTATAAAAGAATTTAAAAGACTTTGAACTTCTTTTGAAGGTTTTTCTTCAATATCAGGTATTATTTTAGAAAAAACAGCAATTGTTGCAGTATGAAAAGGTCCACCTAATCCCCCAAGCAGAATTAATGCAAATGCAGGTATTTGATAAGCATAGAAATAAGCATCACTAATTGTAGTTGCACCATAAGCTCCAGCTGTCACCACATCTCTTAAGAATCCTACAAGTTTACTCAGAATGGTTATTACTGCTATTAACCCAGCTACTTTAATTAGATTACTTTTTGTCATTTTGGTTTTTTACTCTTCAAGTCTAGTTAACACTTGTTTTGCTCGTATTTGGTGCAAAAACCTCTATCCATGCTTTTATATTTTTTGCTTTTTGCTCTTCGAGGGGATAGTATACTATTTCATTTACTCCTTTATAGGTATATTTATCAAGATTTATTTTAACTTTATCACTATTTAATTCATCTTTTGAAACAATAATCTCATTTGAGTTTACTGTTATTTTAAGATTATTTATATGATCTTTATTATCTATGATTAAGCTTGCCTTGCCAGTAGGAGAGGTAAAGGTTTGTGTTATTGGTGTTGTGATATTTCCTGTAGTTAATATTATGGGCCAGGTGCCTATAGAGATGCCATCATAATAATGTTGAAGTATCTTATCAAAGGTATAGCCGGACTTGCTCATATAACCTGCACCATATTGACTCATACCAACACCATGCCCCAGTCCACCTCCAAATGCTTCTATTTGTACAAGGTTCCCGTTAGAATCATATATATTGTTGAAAATTACGTTAGCGCTTGGAAGTATTTTTCCTGAATTTTCAAAAACTCTTCTAATAACCAGTTCTTTTAATACGTGCCATTCTCCATTATTTGTTATGATTTTTACAATCATAGCTTTGCCGGATACTCCTCTTGATAGTACTTCTATCTTTTGCAATGTTCCTATGTTAGATTCTTTTTCCGGTTTTGGGTAAATAAATGATGGGGAATAGTATTTAATAAGATTTTTATTAACAATTGATTCAAGTTCTGCTCTTGACCAGGTTTTTGTCCATCTGTAGTAATGTGAGTTTACGTCAAAACTAGGGGGAGAAGAAGAATAAAAATTTCTTGCTGCTTTTTCACTATTTAATACTGGAGTTCCTGCAATATCAGGTTTTCCTTTCAAATATGGTAATGGAGTTGCGGGGAATTTTGTACTTCCTGTTTCAGAAAAAGCATTTTCATAATTTTCTGTGTATCCGCCGGCAGTAGAACTGTATAATGCCAGGATAACATCATCATTATATAAACCCACAAGTCCTTTTGTTTCTTCTATAGCTTTGTTTGATAAATATTCTTCTGTGTTATACCCAAAATATACCTGACATTCTACTGAATCACAGATGTCGAATTGAGAATATTGTTTTACCCTTGGCTTTATTGCATAATTTCTTGCAGCCACTGTTTGAGCTTTTAGTGCTTCTAAGCCAAAATGAGTAGGCAATTCATTAGGTACTACCCCTTTTAGATAATCTTCTAGGGGTAAAATATTTACAACAGAAAATTTATTATTTTTTGTTGGGGATTTAATTATTTCAAATTCCCCTCGATAAAGCGCAGGTTTTCCTTTTCTTTTCAGGTCAACTATTTCAAAAGGTGTATTATTTTGAGACTTAATACTTATTGGACCGATTATATTTTTTGCTATAGGTTTGTCTGAATTATAAACGGACATCATTGTGTCAGTTATTTTAATTGTGAATATATCATTTCCTGCTGAGTTTGCTATGGACAAACCAGTGTTTTTATCTATAAACTCAAATCTTCCTCTTGAAGTAATACTGATTTCATCATACTCAAACTTACTAAAATCATTTGTGCTTATTCCAACCCTAATCATATTTTTATTGTTTGTGGGGTTGAAAGTCTGTGCTTTTGTCATTAGGAAATTTTTATGCACAAATATTAACCCTGCAAGAGTAATAATAAAAATTACGATAATTAATATGATTCTTTGTTTCATATATTGCCCCTTTTTGGGATTAAAATTGATCTAACATTCATTATTATATGTATATCATCTTTTAGTCTATTTTTATGATCAAGTTGTCTGTATATATAGGTTACCATACTAATTTTATTTTGACGGTAATTAAGATGTTAGGGTTTAAACAGAAATTTTATTCTCATAAATTAAAAACCTTTAGTTTTCAGGATTATTCAAGAAAAATTTTTTATTGTAATTTTCATGACATTGATATTAAAAATCTTGTTTTACAGTCATATTTTAAGACAAATAAAATCTATGAACTTATATCAAATATTTATGTTTATAGATTTCCTCCTATTTTAAATTGGCCTGAAGGCGTTTATATAGATATTCCTGTTGATTTTATTATTGCTATAAGAAGGATGCTTGAACATTCTGGTGAACTACTTTTAAATAATATAAATGAATTATGCTTCTCTTTAAACACTGATTATAGCTCTTATGGTGATAAAATTATAATAATTCCACTTGAATATATTACAGGTGAATATGATAAAAGCTTGTTTCTTGATACTTTTGCACATGAATTAGGGCATGTTTTATCTGAAGAGTTATTGCAGAACAAGATAATATGTAAGCAAGTTCAGGCCTGGCATAAGATTATTAAATATTACAGTATGAAATCCAGTAATAATCTTTTTTATGACCCAGGTATATCTCAACTTAGCCTTGATAAATACCAATTTGAAGATTACAGAGAATTTTTTTCTGAATTATATTCTCAAATATTAAATTATTATAGTGATTTAACAAGACACGTTTGTAAAATTGAGTTTGATGAGGCTCAATATGCTTATTTAAATGTGATTGATTTATTGATGAATTATGTCAAGCCTTTTTCTAAAAGAGAGAGGCTTGAATTGATAAAAAATTTGAATTTATCTTAATTATTATTAGTTTCTCTTTCTTTTTTCTCTTGAAATGCTTTTAGTAGGATTTCAAGAGCTTTTTCCGGTTTTTCGTTTATTTTGCACCCGGCAGCAAATTCATGGCCACCACCGCCAAATTGCTTTGCTATGTCATTTACAGGTATATCTCTTCCTCTAAGACTTGCTGTAGTTGCACCATCGAAAGTCTCATTTAACATCATTGAGGCTTTAACACCTTTAATATTTGGAAGTATTATCTCGTAAATTTTCTTCAATACTTCCTTAGCTCCTGCCCTGTCTTTTTGTACTTCTTCAGGGTAGGCTTTTTGGGTTTCCTGATCTTGAATATAGTATGCTATAGAACCATCATTAGAAAATTCAATGTTTTGTAAGGCTTTTGTGTACACATCTAATAGTGGCTTTGAGATTCTATCCATACAGTTTCTATATATATTTTGTACATCTATACCTGTTTTGCTTAAATCAGTTGCATCTTCAAAAGCTTTGACAGGATCTTTAGGAAATCTAAAACCTTGTGTGTCTGTAAGAAGAGCCAGATAAAGATCTGATGCTATGTTTTTAGTTAATTTAACTCCTAATGGCTTTACAAGCTCTTTTATAACTTGAGATGCAGAAGAGGCATTTTCATCAACAAGGTTTATTTTTGCATAATCTTCGCTATCAGGGTGATGGTCAATTTTAATAGTTTTATCTGCGTTATCGAATATTTTTGCTGCATTAGCAAGCATATATTTTCTGGCAGCATCAACAGTAATTACCAAATCGTATTTCTCGTTAAGAATATTTCCAGGAGTTTTCTTAGTTATGTATTGGAATGATTTTGTATCTTCTAAGGATTTGAAGTTTTCAGGTATGTTGCCTACAATAAATGCTTCTACCTTTTTAACGTTCTTTTGTTTTGCAACTAGTTCTCTCATTGCTGCAAGTGAGCCTACAGCATCTCCATCGGCTGATACGTGAGTTAATACGGCAACTTTCTTAGCATTTTTTATTGCTTTAACTATTTCATTTATTTTGGCCTCTTTTTCCGGATCAGTTGCTTTTCCTGCAAAGCTTATAAGATCGTTTTTATGAGTATTTCTAAAAGGTACAATATTATTATATTTGGGTTGAGCTAAATTTGATGGCTGGTATTTAGTGAAATTAGTATTCGAGTTTACAATTGAATTCATAATTACTCCTTTGGGGCTAGAATAACGATTTTCAAATAAGTAAAAACTCCTAAATTTAAAAAAATGCTTTTTAAATTTAGGAGTTTAAGATAAATTAACATTTATTACTCTTAAGTATGTAATAAGATCCTATCCGAGAATTCAAAAAAAGATGCTTAGAGATTGCTTCACAAGATAAATTTTTAAAATATCTCTGTTGAAAAGTTCGCAATAACAGCGGGATATTATTGCAACAATTGATGACCTATGACAGTACGAAGTACTCGCAATGACTGCAATAATTTATTTGTAAGCTTTTTCTCGTTCTTTTTCGAGTGTTTTTCTGTTTAATCCTGTATCTATAAAATCCCAGGGGAGGATTTCATCATAAGGGATTTCTCTAAGCGCATACCAATCTAGCTCAGGAATATCCAACTTTTCTTCCTCGGTTAATTCTTTATAAGCTCTGCCCCAGCTGCCCAGCGTACCTGAATATTCATAAACTTTTTCCAATAAAGGCGCTAATCTTCTATCTCCTCTTGATAAAACTGCCTGAATGTAGTCCCATTTAAGGCTTGTCGGTTTAAAAAGTATCCCGGCTTTATTTAGTTCTTTTTGAAGATAATTGAGCTTATCCTGCAAAGTCTTATTTTTTTCTCTTTTATCCCATTGTAATGGAGTGTGGGCTTTAGGGACGAAGGAACTTATACTCAAAGTCAGCTTTAATCCTTTATTTTCTTTTTTTATTTCTTTCATTAAGTTAATAAGCTCGGTAATATCTGCTTCTGTCTCAGAAGGAAGTCCAATTATGCCGTAAACTTTTAAGCCTGTTAAACCATTTTCCCTGGCTATTTTTATTCCATTAAGTATGTCTTCATTAGAAAGATTTTTATTGATAAATTTTCTTAACTGTTCACTACCGGCTTCAATCGCTATTGTTGTATTTCTTTGGCCTCCTTCAACAAGCATTTTTACTATTAATGGGGTTATTTTATCTATTCTTAAAGAAGATACAGAAATCTCAAATTCTTTTTCCTGTCTTTTAGCTAAAAGATATTCGCAAATTTTTTCAAAATGTGGATGTTCGGTTATTAAAGCTCCAAGAAGTCCTATTTTGTTAGAATATTCAAGTCCTGTGTCTATTGCATTTAGGATGCCTTCTAAATCAGGATATCTTGCAGGTAGACTTAAATAACTTGCAAGGCAGAAACGACATCTTTTTGGACAGCCTCTGGCTGTTTCTATTAAAAACATATTAGGAAATACAGATTTTTCTGTAAGAATCGGGCTATAAATGCATTTACTTAAGTCCATTATGCATCTTCTGGTTACTGTTTCTTGAGCTTCTGGTATATCTGGGGTAAAAGATTTAATTGTATTATCGGGATGATATTCAATATTGTACAAAGACGGGACATAAATACCTGAAATTTGAGCAAGATATATTAACTTTTCTTTTTTACTTAAGTGACGAATTTTTTTATAAGCTGTAACAAGTTCAGGAATTATTTCTTCCCCTTCTCCCGTTATAATAAAGTCAAAAAACTCAGCATAAGGTTCAGGATTAGCAGTTAAAACGGGCCCTCCCCCAAAAATAAGAGGATATCCCTCTGTTCGATCTGAGGCTTTGAAGGGTATATTATATTTTTCTAAAATCTTGAATATACTCAAAAAATCCAGTTCGAAAGAAAATGAAAAACCGGCAAGTTCAACTACGCTTATTTTATGCGTAGTTTTTTCAGTGTTAGTAAAAATTCTTTCCGGATAAACGTCTTTATTTTGGTCTGAAATTCTGAATAAGCTTAAGTATCCCAGTGATGCCATGCCAATTTGGTATGTACTTGGAAAACACCACCAGAATGGAATAGCATCTTTTTCTTTTGGAGCAGGTGTATATATGAATTTCTCTTCGTTGAATTTATTTGACATAGAGTTACTATATCATTTTATTTTGTTTGAGTTCAATAATAGTTTTTAAATTATAAATGAATATGATTTGATAGTAGAACAGAATTTAGATAAGATTAAAGTAGTCTGCTAGATGAAATAATAATGGTTAATAATGTTAAATTTAGATAAAAGAATTGATGAAGAAAGATGTTTTGAGCTTTTTGAGGTAGATAATCTCATTGAGCTTGGCATGTTGGCCGATTTAAAGAGGCAGGAACTGCATCCTAATTCTGAGCCTGTTACTTTTGTTGTTGATAGAAATATTAATTATACAAATATTTGTTCTTGTAAGTGCAAGTTTTGTGCTTTTTACAGAAATAAAGAGGACGGGTATGTTCTTGATTATCAGACTATAAAAGCAAAAATTGATGAGCTTGTTGCTGTTGGTGGTACTCAATTACTTCTTCAAGGCGGGTTAAATAAGGATCTACCGCTTGAGTACTATACTAATTTAATAAGTAATATCAGGAGAGACTTTCCTGCTCTTACTATTCATGCCTTTTCTCCTCCGGAAATTTCTTTTATAGCTAAAGAAAATAATATTAGTCCAAAAGAATTGTTGCAGGAGCTTGTTTTATATGGTTTATCTTCCATTCCAGGCGGTGGGGCTGAAATTTTGTCTGATGAAATCAGGACTAAAATTAGTCCTAATAAAATTTCTGCAAGAGAATGGTTAAATATTATGGAAACTGCTCATGAAATTGGATTAAGTACTACTGCTACTATGGTTTTTGGAGTTGGTGAAAGACCAGAACATATAATTGAACATCTTTTGAAAATTAGGGATCTTCAGGATAAAACAGGAAAATTTACAGCTTTTATTCCCTGGACTTTTCAACCTAAGAATACTGAATTAGGTAGTGGTGATATTTATTATAGTTCTGGTTATGACTATATGAAGGTGTTAGCAATTTCTCGTATAGTTTTAGATAATATTCCTAACATTCAAGCTTCCTGGGTAACTCAGGGATTAGAAGTTGCGCAGCTGAGTTTGAGCTTTGGCGCTAACGATTTTGGTGGTACAATGCTGGAAGAGAATGTTGTTAAATCTGCTGGAGTAGAATATAAAACTACTATAGATGAGATAGTTAAAACAATTAAAAGAGCAGGTTTCACGGCAGCTCAAAGAGATACGGCCTATAATATAATAAAAACTTACTCTTAAATTATTGAGTTAATTAATGGTTTTATTGTTAAGGAGAGATAAATGGTAGAAGCAGTTAATCAATCAGTAATGCCTTGCACAGCTAAGATTAATGATGAAAATCATCTTGAAATAGGCAGTTGTGATGTGGTTGAGCTTGCTGAAAAATACGGCACTCCACTTTATGTTTTTGATGAAGAAACAATTAGAAGAAGCTGCATGGGATATAAAGAAGCATTTTCTCAGTATAAAAATAGTTTAATGCTTTATGCTTCAAAGGCTTTTATGACAAAAGCCATGTGCTGCATTATAAAAGAAGAAGGCTTTGGGCTTGATGTGGTTTCAGGCGGGGAAATTTATACCGCTGTTAGCGTAAATTTTCCTATGGAAAAAGTGTTTTTTAACGGAAATAATAAAACTATAGATGAACTTGATCTGGCTATTGAGTCAAATGTTGGCAGAATTACGGTGGATAATTTCCTTGAGTTGGCTCTTTTAGATAATCTTGCTAAATCAAAGGGGTGTAAAGTTAATATTCTTCTTAGAATCACTCCAGGAATTGAATGTCATACCCATGAATATATTCAAACAGGTCATCTTGACAGCAAATTTGGTTTTGATTTATCCCAGCTTGATGAAGCTATAGAGTTGATAAATGAACAATATTCAAATCTTGTATTAAAAGGATTACACGGTCATATAGGTTCTCAGATATTTGAAACTCAAGTTTATTATGATGTAGCTGAAGTTGTACTTGGACAGTTTGCATATATTAGGGATAAATATGGTTTAATCCTTGAAGATATGAATGTTGGAGGTGGCTTAGGTATCAAATATACTGAAAGTGATGACCCACCTTCAATGGAAGAAATTGCCAAAGTAATTGTTAAATCAGTAAGCGATAATTTGGCTAAATATAACCTGCCAGAGCCAAGATTAATAATTGAACCCGGTAGAAGTATAATTGGAACAGCCGGTGTGACTCTGTATACAGTTGGTAGTTCAAAGCAAGTTCCTGAAGGAAAAAAATACGTGGCTGTTGATGGTGGCATGGCTGATAACCCTAGACCTGCTATGTATCAAGCCATTTATCATGCCGTAGTTGCCAATAAAGTTAATGCTGAAACAAAAGAAACTATTACAATTGCGGGTAGATTTTGTGAATCTGGAGACATTTTGATCGAAAATATAGAACTTCCTCTAACTGAACCTGGTGATATTATTTGTATTTTTGCAACAGGTGCTTATAACTACTCTATGTCCAGTAATTATAATAGAGTTCCACGACCTGAAGCAATTTTGGTTCAGAATTCCTCATCAGATGTTATAATAAAAAGAGAAACCTACGGGGATTTGGCAGCTTTGGATAAAGTGCCAGAAAGGTTATTCTGTCAACTTTAGAGGATGTCTTATATTGTTCGAATACTTACAAAAAGTGAAACATCATCCGTTCATGGACTTTCTAATGACCATGAATCCGCTTGATGTATTTGAGTTGATTATAATAATCTTTTTTATCGTTGTATTTGGACTTGCTGCGTATAGATGGTATAGACATATTAAAGGAACACCGACAGAGCGTCTCTTGAATGGTGCTCTTTTAGTGCTGTTTGCATTATTAATTAGTAAAGTATTTAATCTGCAAATACTTGGCAGGTTGCTTGAAGGTATTGTAAGTATCATTGTATTTGGTTTAATAGTGATATTTCAGCCTGAATTAAGAAGATTATTGGGATATTTGGGTCAGCCAGGGATTTTAAGTAAGAATATTTTTGCTTTTGGAACTGAATCTGAGGTTAAAAATACTATTAGTGAGCTTACTGAGACTGTAAAGCATTTAAGTAAGTCTCATATAGGTGCTCTTATTGTTATTCAGAATACAACCGGTTTTGAGAATTATATTGAAGTTGGTACCAAAATAGATGCAAAAGTCAGTACTGAATTATTATTAACTATTTTTCACCCTAATACCCCATTGCATGATGGTGCCGTGGTTGTAAGCGGAGATAGAATTGTTGCAGCTGGAGTTTTATTGCCTTTAACTGAAGATCCTACTTTGAGTTGGAAATTTGGTACAAGACATAGGGCTGCTATTGGTATGTCAGAAGTGTCTGATGCTGCTTGTTTAGTTGTATCTGAGGAAACAGGAGATATTTCTCTAGCACAAGGCGGGTTATTAACCAAGTTTATCTCAGCAGAGGACTTAAAAATCGAATTAGATTTTCTGTATGGGTTTGCTGAACCAGGTAGTGAAAAAGCAAAAGAACGTACCAGATTTGCTTTTCCTTCATTCTTTTCCAGAAAAGTTCTTTAATCTAATATCATCATAAGGCTGTTTCGTATTGTCATTGGTTAACAACCCTTCCAGTCATATCTCTAACATTATGATGTGACATAATCACTTTTTTCAGTCATCAACCCTATCAATAATACGCAATGTCATCGCGAGGGCTTTAAGCCCGTGGCGATCTTTCCAAATAACAATTATAAGCAATAAGCTACATTGGAAAGATTGCTTCGATACTACGTTCCTCGCAATGACAGATATACGTTTTTTATTTCTTAAATGGCTTCTAGTCTCGTCCTTACTGATTATATGGTCATAATAAAATTTTTTTGCTAGTTTCAAAATTTGCTAGCAACTTTCTTTTTTACAAGTTTTATAGCTATATAGTGTATGTAATACAATTTAATCTTTGTTTACAAGGAGAGAGAAAATTATGATTAAGCCAGTGTCTTTTACACAAAATCATGTTCCACAGTTAAAAGTTCAGCAATCTGCTAAAATGCCTCAAGGTCTAGATTCAGACCAAGTAGCATTTGGCAGTATGCAAAATGTTGTTAAAACAGTAATTGATAAAGGAAATAAATTAGACGACAAGATGATTAAGAAATTTTTCTTAGGTAGTCGTGAATTAGCCACTATTTCTATAGGAACTATTGGTGCTATTGCTGCTCCACTTGTTTTTGGTTTAACTAATCCTTTAGGATATTTTATTGCACCAGCTTGTTTGTGGTTAAGTCATATGGGAGCTATACTCAAACGTTAAGTATACAGCTTAAGTCATAACAAAACAGATGAGATCAGAGTCTCATCTGTTTTTAATCTTTAGGGTCTTTTAAGACTTTACCGTAATGCCCGACAGCATTACCGTAATTATACTGTGCGTTCTGGGTATTATTTAATTTGATATGAGAAATTTAAACAAGTAACTGATGAGAAAATCCTTTGACTGTTAGATCTTACAAGTTAAATAAAGGATCTGGCATAATGTGTAAAACAAAGCTTATTCATATTGGTACTTCCGGCTGGCATTATAAGCATTGGTTAGGAACTTTCTACCCAAATAATTTTGCTGAAAAAGATTTTCTAAACTATTATAAAGACCATTTTTGTACAGTTGAAGTAAATAATAGTTTTTATCATCTGCCACAGGAAAAAACAATTGTTCAATGGAGAGAGACAGCCCCTGAGGACTTTATTTTTTCAGTTAAAGCAAGTAGATATATCACACATATGAAAAAGCTTATTGATCCGGAAAAATCAACATCCCTTTTCTTTGATAGAATTCAGGCTTTTGGCGATAAATTAGGGCCTATACTTTTTCAATTGCCTCCACGTTTTGGGTTTAATCCAGAACGATTAAAGGCTTTTCTTAATATTCTTCCCAAGAATTATAAACATGTGCTTGAGTTTCGTGATCCGAGCTGGTTTAATCCCATGGCTTATGATTTGATGAGAGAAAATAATGTAGCATTTTGCATATACTATTTAGGCGATTTTCAATCACCAAAGGAAATTACAGCTGATTTTGTTTATATTAGATATCACGGTCCTGTTACTCTTGGAGCAGGATTATATAATAAAGATGAGATAAATGGGTTTTCAAACGATATCAAGGGTTATGTTGATCAAGGAAAACAAGTATTTGCATATTTCAATAATGATCAAGCAGGATTTGCAGCGCAAAATGCTAATGAACTTCAACAAATGTTGAGCTAGAGTATGTTTGAGAATTCAAAAAATGATGCTTAGAGATTGCTTCACAAGATCGATTTTAGAAAATATCCATAATAAAAGGTTCGCAATGACTGCAATAATTTATTGTGCTTGCTTAGAAAATGTTAAAATACACTAATAATAAAGAATGTCATTGCGAGGTGCTTCGCACTGTCTTAAGCCATCAATCTTTCCAATAATACGCACTATCACCGCAAAGTAACAGAGTCACTTTTTTAAGTCATCAATCATTCTAATAACATGCACTGTCATTGCGAGCCTGCAACGCAGGCGTGGCAATCTATCTAGTGAACATTGGAAAGACGGTGACACAGTCACTTTTCTAAAATCATCAATCTTGATAATAAACTATGATTGTAGACTTTAATAGTGCAGCAAAGCTGCCTCCTGTAATGACAGTTTGGACGATTTTAAAATTTTATAAATACCGCAAATATTAGAAATCTATTACCAATCATTAAATATTATTCTAGGCAAGCACCTAATTTATTTGTCGGATAAGCTCTTAATAAGCTGTATTATGCAAAATCAAATGAAGAAAACTTGTTATTCAGTCTCTTTCTTTTTGTATTCGTATCCTTTTGCGAAATTTATTGCTTCTTCTTTTGTATTTACATCACCTGAAATTTGAGCTTCTTTGAGTGCTTTTAATACTCTTCCTACTTCAGTTCCTCTTGGTAAATCCAAGATTTCCATAACCTCATGGCCACTTAATAACTTTGGAAGCGCTTCTTCCTTTTCAAGAGATTCTTTGTATTTTTCAAGAAGCCAGTATAGACCTTTAATATTGTTATTTACGATATTCTCTGTAATTTCAGGCCCTCTTGCGCTTAACCTGTCTGCCATAGCTATAAGAAGAATTTCCGGGGTCTCTTCACCAATTTTTCTAAACATTCTTAAAATAGCTTTTTCTGTGACTTCCTCATCAGATTTTAATAGCTGTGAAGGGTAAAGATGATATTTTATTATCTTTGTCATATATTTTATCGAGTTTTTGCTGAATCTTAGACGTTTTAAAATGTCTACAGCCTGTTCTGCTCCTATTTCTTCATGTTTTATGAATCTATGCCTTCCAAGTTCATCAATCTGCCAGGTGGAAGGTTTTCCTATATCATGAAGCAGTCCTGCTATTTTTAACAATGAAACCAGCTTAATATTAGCAGCGGGTTCCTGATTTAAACGCTCTTTTACCCACTCTGGCATGTCTTGTACATTTATTTCCAGTTGTTTTACTGTTTCAATTGAATGATCAAGAAGACCTAGATGATGGTGTAAATTTGGTGGGATTTTTCTCTGAATGCTGATTTCTGGCAGGATTTCATCTAAGAATTCAATATTCTTCATTAAATCCAGATTAACAGCTGTATGATTTGACTCAAAAAGTTTAACCAGCTCTACATTGATCCTTTCTACTGAGACACGATTGATCAAAGATTTATGAGTTTTTATGTAATTTAGCGTTTTATCTTCAATGTTAAAATTCAGCTGAGCTGCGAATCTGAATGCTCTTAACAATCTAAGAGGATCATCTATAAGATTTTGCTCTGATATTGCCCTAATAATCTTATTATTTATGTCATTTGCACCATTGTGCGGGTCTATAAGTCCTGATTTTTCTCCATCTATCCTGTAGGCTATTGCATTTATCGTATAATCTCTTCTTGCTAAATCCTCATATATATCCTGTTTTACACAACTTGCAAAATCAAGGGTATTCTTCTTGTCAGGCATGATGACTCTTGCTATATCAAAGTCTTTATCCAGTAAAACATAATATCCGTTGAAAAACTCAGCAGCTTTTTTGGCAAATTCAGCTGCACTTTCACCTTTAATTGCATAATCTCTGTCATAACCACGACGATCAAGTATTAAGTCTCGAATATATCCACCAACAAGATATAATTCTGTATTTTCTGAGCATAAGCTCACCAGAATCTTGTTTATTACCTCATTTTCAATATTATTAACAATGTTATCAGAGTTCATATTCATAGATTATATCCGATATTGCAGTTATTGATGCTGTTTCGGCTCTTAGGATTAAATTGCCAAGGCTTACTAAAGTGATGTTTTTTGACCTGAATAATTGTAGTTCTTTATCATCCCAACCCCCTTCAGGGCCGATAATAACCAGTATTCTGGAATTCTTTATAATATTTTCTTTATTTTGCAATAAAAGCTTTTTAATAGAAAATTGAGCGTCTT
Organism: Candidatus Melainabacteria bacterium RIFOXYA2_FULL_32_9; assembly: GCA_001784615.1. Taxonomy (NCBI): domain Bacteria; kingdom Bacillati; phylum Candidatus Melainabacteria; species Candidatus Melainabacteria bacterium RIFOXYA2_FULL_32_9. The sequence goes on along the minus strand of MFRQ01000153.1, from coordinate 16,997 downwards.
TTTCTGCACAAACAAGCTTAACATCAAAATTGTTTAATTCAATTAACTCGTTTATGCTAATAATCTGACTAATTTCTGGGATAGTAACTCTCTGACATTGTTTTGAAGATTCATAAGCGATTTTTTGCCATCTTTGTATCTTCTGATTCTTATCTTTTTCTGATTCCAGTTTTACAACTGTATTTTGGCTGATAAAAGGAATAATGGTGTTTACGCCAAGTTCAGTTGCTTTTTGTATTACTATATCTTGTTTCTGCGATTTTAAAATGCTTTGTGCAAGAGTAATATCAATATTTAGTTTTCGTGTTGGTTCGTATTTATCTAAAATTATCGTTTCTATTGAGTTAGGCTTAATTTCAGAAATCTCTGTTTCGTATATTAATGATCCAGGATCAGTTAAAATAAGCTTATCGCCCTTTTTAAGTCTTAAAACATTTACTATATGATTAATATCATTTTTTGAAGTGATTAATATATTATTATTAACTATGTTTTCGCTAGATATAAAAAATTGAGGCATTGGCTTATTTCCTCTGGTTTTCAGGTAAAAGTCATATTGGCTGTAATCAAGAAAAATCAATATTATTCAGTTTATTACAAAAATATCTTCTCCTCCATATAGAGGATTAAATATGAAATTTGTTAAAGTTTTTTTAAGGTGAACCGATATTAAATGTAGAGAGTGAAAAACAACTAAATAAGTAAAAGGGAGAGACTCAATAAACTTATATTTATTGATAACGAGGATTTCCGGGAGGGTTTAAATATGAAAGTTTTTACAGTTTTTTAATTACGACGTTTTTTAAGCTTACTTTATAAAAGTCTAATGATTTATGGATTAATCAAATGACTGAATATAAATAAGCTTAGGAAATAAGCTAACCTGATAAGTCCGGGATGGATTTATGAAAGGTAATTAAGCAATCAAAATAGTTTAATGATTAGTATCTGCTAATTATTACAGGGACTTTTGTTTTCAAATTTACAAAAAATGACAGTGATACTGGCTTTAGTTTGTTATGTATAAATTTTAGTTTACAAGGAAGTAAATTTAAGAATACAGGGAGTGTTTACTATGTCAATTATTATCAACAACAACGTTGCATCTTTAATCGCACAAAGAAACTTGAACAAAAACACATCTAACTTAACAAAATCCATTGAGAAATTATCTTCGGGTTACAGAATTAACAGAGCATCAGATGATGCAGCTGGATTATCAATTTCAGAAGCATTAAGAGGTCAAATTAGAGGTAACAAACAAGCAATCGGTAACGTACAAGATGGTATTAACCTGCTCCAGATTGCTGAAAGTGGACTTACCGTAATAAATGAGAACCTTCAAAGAATAAGAGAACTATGCATTCAAGCTGCTAACGATACTAACGGTTCAGTTGAAAGAACCTCAATTCTTGCAGAATTAAATGCACGTATTGATGATATTACCAGAATTGCTAAGAGTGCAAAATTTAATAATATTTCCGTACTTGATGGTACTGCTACAAGTACAAAGTTACAAGTTGGTGCTAATTCAACTGTATCAACCAATACCATAGATGTAGCTAGTGTTTTAACAGATACTCAATCATCAACAATCGGAGTTACTATTGCTATAACTGGTGGTGCATGGACTTCAACTTTAATTAGAAGCTATTTAGGAGTAATAGACTCAGCAATTACCGCAATATCAACAAAGAGATCAAATATAGGTGCTTTACAAAATAGATTAGAAAGTACATTAGAAAATCTTACAGTAATGAATGAGAACATTCAGGCATCAGAATCCAGAATTCGTGATCTTGATATAGCTAAAGAGACAGCTAATATGGTTAAAAATCAAATACTTCAACAAGCATCTGCTAGCGTGCTTTCCCAAGCCAATCAAATCCCGCAATTAGCATTATCATTACTCAGAAGTTAATTAGAAACTTCAATAACACGATGAGCTAAACACATAAATTATTAATATGATTTATTACTCAATAAAAACTAATTCTAGTTTATCCAAAATTAAAGTCATTAATTAAAGAACATAAATTATTTAGAGGGAACTTATGGTAAATACAAGGAGAGTGAATCATGTCATTAACAGTTAACAACAACATTGCATCTTTAATTGCCCAAAGAAATTTAAACAAAAACACGGTTAGTTTAACAAAGTCCATTGAAAAATTGTCTTCAGGTTACAGAATTAACAGAGCAGCGGATGATGCAGCAGGATTATCAATTTCAGAATCATTAAGAGGTCAGATTCGTGGTAACGCAAGAGCAACCAGTAATGTTCAGGATGGTATTAGTATGCTCCAGATTGCTGAAGGTGGGCTCACAGTGATAAACGAAAACCTTCAGAGGATGAGGGAACTCTGTATTCAAGCTGCTAACGATACTAATGGTTCTACTGAAAGAACAGCTATATTGTCAGAGATAACTGCTCGTATTGATGATATTACCAGAATCGCCAAGAGTACCAAGTTTAATAACATATTCTTGCTGGATGGTACAACAGCAAGTTCCACACTTCAAGTTGGAGCAAATTCAACAGCATCAACTAATACGATAAGTATTGCTAGTGTCTTAACAGATTCACAAGCCTCAACAATCGGAGTTACTATAGCCATAGCCGGTGGTGCTTGGACATCAACTCTAATTAGAAGTTATATCGGTGTATTAGATACAGCTATTACTTCAATAACAAGTAGAAGGTCAAGTGTAGGTGCTTTACAAGGCAGATTAGAAAGTACATTAGAAAACCTTGCCATATTGAATGAAAATGTTCAGGCATCTGAATCTAGGATCCGTGACTTAGATATAGCAAAAGAAACTGCTGGTATGGTTAAGAGCCAAATACTTCAACAAGCTTCTGCAACAGTTTTATCTCAGGCAAATCAAATTCCGCAATTAGCATTATCGTTAATGAGATAAAATAACAAGATAAAAAATATTGAGAGAGTATAAAGAAAAATTTATAGTGGTTTTTTCAACAAATAACCTATCCCAATAAAAAACACTCTCCCTGTAAACTGGGTTAGCTCTTAAGTTAACCCTTTTTTTTTATGATTGATATTTATCTCGATATTTTTTTAAAATGCTTTTTATCTCTTCCTCAGTTAAGTCGTACCATTCACGGTAATAATTGCCCACGGCAAAGAAATAAGTGCGTTCAATTAATGGACAGATCACATGATCAGTAAGCCTTGAAAATTTTTCGTAAGCACTTCCTGAACTTACCGGTATTGCCGCTGTAACTGAATTTGGCCGCATGTCTTTTATGCTCTTTATAGCTGCAATTAATGAATAACCTGTTGCAACTCCGTCATCAACAATTATTACATCTGATGATTCTACTTTTTTCTGATTTATGTCCCCATAAACCTCTATTCTATGATGTATTTCTTGCATTACATTGTTTGCTATTCTATTTATTTGGTCTTCTGAAAGACCAAGATAAGATACGGTTTCTTCGTCTATTACCCTTTTTCCATCAGCTGTTATTGCTCCAAATCCTGCTTCGGGATTACCTGGAACGGGAAGTTTTTTTACTATTATCGGATCAATGTGAATTTTGAGTTTATCTGCAATTGCCTCAGCTACTTGAATTCCTCCCCTGGGAATAGCTAATAAATAAGGTTTTTGAAGATTTAACTTGCTTATTTCTTCAGCTAAAACTTCGCCTGCCTTTTCTCTTGATTCATAAATCTTGTAATTATCCATAAAAAATATTCCTGATATTGGAACTCAAATTAATTCATGGCATATAAATATTGCTCACACATTGGCTATTTGTCCTATTATATGAGGAGATTCCAATATATAAGCAATTTGGGTAATTAATGTAAGTTAATTAATACGTAGTATTAAAAGTTCTATCTCCTGCATCACCAAGTCCAGGGAGAATATAACCAAATTCATTGAGGTTACTGTCTATACAGGCTGTAATTATTTTTACACTTGGAAATTTTGAATGTAACCTGCTTATTCCTTCAGGTGCGCTTATCAGGCATATAAACCTGATATTTTCTTCTTTGATATTCAGATCGGTAAATAGTTTAATTGCTGCAATTGCTGAACCACCTGTTGCAAGCATTGGGTCAAGCAGGTAAATGAAAGTATCTTCAGGATTATTAAAACTTTCTGGTAAATTATTATAATAAGAGACAGGTTTTAAAGTTTTTTCATCTCTATATAGTCCGATATGATGAACTCTTGCATTTGGTAAAAGCTCGCTGGCAATTTCTGAAAAAACCAATCCGGCTCGTAGGATTGGTGCAACAATAACTTCTGAATCAGGATCAATTATATCTGCTTGAGTCTCTACTAATGGGGTTTCAACGATTTTATTAATAATTGGCAGGTTATCTGTAGCATTTAAAAATAATATTTGAGCCAATCTTCTTGTTGCATTTCTAAAAAGTTCTGCAGTAGTGTTTTTATCCCTCATAACAGTTAAATTATGAAGAGCGATAGGGTGGTTGCATACCAGTATATTTTCAGATTTTTTTAAACTTAATTCCATATTATTTTCACTTATTTAAATTAACGGATTCCTATAATAATCTAATACTTCCAGAAATATTATTCAATAGTAATTTAAGTTTACTCTGAATAAAAGTCTGTTTTTGCTGATTTTTCTTTATTCTGTCTGTAATAAACGAGTAATATGTTGGGCTAGTTATATTATAGGATTATGCTTGTAGGAAAATTGTGATAAATAATGATAGAAAATGATAATTTATGCATAGGAGTGATTTGGTTGAAGAAATTAGTAATTTATGGAACCGTTTATCCAGATATAGTTAAACTTATTAATGCAATTAATCGTGTAAATCCTGAATGGGAGATACTGGGATTTATTGACGATAACGTGCAAAAACACGGAAAATTAATTTTAGGAATTCCTGTTTTAGGGGGCAGGGAAGTAGTAGCTGATTTAGTTAAAAAGGATAAAAACATTTATTTTTTTAGTAATTATTTTGGTTCTTTATCTGAATTTAAGAGAAGAATAAACTTATTTGAGTTTTATGGTTGTAAAATTCCAACGCTTATCCATCCAGCAGTAGACATAATTCATAGTGAAGTTGGTCTTGGATCTTTAATAGAAGAAGGTTGTAATATTGGCACTAGGGTAAATATAGGTAATTTTGTTACAATCCGCCCATATTGTATAGTTAGTCATGATACAATACTTGAAGATTATGTTTCTATATCTCCAGGTTGTACAGTTGGGAGTTCTCTGGTTATAAAAGATGGGGCATTTATTGGGGCTGGGGCAACTATTTTACGCACTAAAAATCTTGGGCGAAATTGTATTGTAGGAGCAGGAGCAGTTGTGGTCAATGATGTTCCTGATGGTATAACTGTGGTAGGGGTTCCTGCAAAAAAGATGAGAAAAAATCTCTTTAGGAGAATTGTCAGGCGTTTAAATAGAGATATTAAACGTATTAAACAGGATTATATTGCTAAAAAGCAGATTAGTTCTTAACCGTTTTGATTTTAATAGATTAAAACGGTTTTTACTTAGATCCTATCTGACAAATAAGTTTTTGCTGTCATTGCGAACCTTTCAGCAGGGATATTTTTTAAAATTTATCTTGTGAAGCAATCTCTAAGCATTATTTTTTGAATTCTCGGATAGGATCTTAATCATAGTAGTTTTGTGTTAAAAAGGTTCGATATTTGAGTAGGCATATTTCAGGGTTTTTAGCATAATTGCTGGTTTAGAATATATCTATCTAACTATTTAATTCGTTGATTATTACAATTTCTTTTAATATTAAGTGGTAAATTGTCCTAGCCCTACTGGCTAGACTTCTTATTTTTTTATATAAGTCTAGCAATTTAATTATTGGTTTGGATTTAATATATTCGAATACATATATAATAAGGATTCTGAAAATGATATTTAATGATGATGTTTTAAGATTTGGCAGAATAATAAATAAAGCGCAAAGCAAGCGTCAAAATGGCATGCCTAAATTAACGCAGTTAAGCCAGGACACAGTTTGTTTAAATCAGGATAAGGTTAATTTTAAGGGTTTTTTTGGCGATTTATTTGGTGATAGCAAAGAGATGAAAGAGCTTCTTAAAAGTGGAGCTGATAAGCAATTTTTAAAAGAAGTAGAAAATAGCTTATGGGGTGATACTAACGCATTATATGCCCATATAAAGTGGGAAAACATTAAAGGAACTCCTGAAAACATAAAAGCTATTTTAATGGCTACTCAGGTCACTCCTAAAAAATCCTTAATTCCATATTACGGAGAAATTTTAAAAGAACTTTGGAATGTTCCAAAAGAAGCAGTAGTAAAAACACTTGAAGAACTAAAAATTAATCAGGAAATTCTTGATCCATTAGGATATAAGGATTAAATAAAATGAAAATTAATATGAACAGTTTTATGGGCAATAATTATGTTAATAAATCTCAGAAAAGTTTTCACCATGATATGCCTAAGTTGCAGCAGTTAGATCAGGACACGGTTAGTTTAAGTCAAAATACAGTTAATTTTAAAGGATTTTTTGGTGATTTATTTGGTGATAGTAAAGAGATGAAAGAACTCCTTAAAAGTGGTGCTGATAAGCAATTTCTTAAAGAAATAGACAGAAGCTTATGGGGTGATATTGCTGCATTACGTGCATATGTGATGGATGAAAATATTAAAGGAACTCCTGAAAATATAAAAGCTATTTTAATAGCTACTCAGGTTATGCCCTCTGGAAAAGACCTAATTCCTGATTATGGTGAAATTTTAAAGGATAAATGGAATATTCCAAAAGAAACAGTTGTAAAAACACTTGAAGAACTAAAAATTAATCAGGAAATTCTCGAGAAATTAGGATATAAGGATTAGATTCTGTCTATTTTATCGTTTATAAACTTTCCAGTCTGAGAGCCGTAATAGGATCCTAATCCTAAACCTATTAAAGAGCCAACAGGACCTAGCAGGCTTTGACCTATAGCACCTAAGACAGCTCCACCGGATAATAATGATGAAACATTAATTCCCGATTTTACTGTTTGTTTTGTGCCATTTATCAGGTTATCTTTTGAATTGTCTTTTTGGGTAAAAGCTTTTATTATGGAAGGTATTTCCAATATTGAAAGGGTTATTATGCTTAGAGTTGGAATTCTGAGCATAGATTTGCCGAGTATTTTTGAAATTAAACTTCCTTTAATTTTTGATCCTTGTATTACTCTATCCATAAAATCAATACGTGAGGTGTTTTTGGCCAAGTCGTCTTGCCAGCCCAATTTTTTTAGGAATTTTAGACCTAATTGGGTGTCATAAAGAGTTTTATCAGCTTTATATATTTTTTTACCTATAGATTGCAAAGTACTATTTTGTGAATCATTGAGTTTTTTCAGTCCAGATTCAAATAAAGTCCCCCTGAAGAAAGAAAACTTAGGTTGATAACTATAAGGAATGCTTTTATCTCCTTTTCCAAGAATCTGGTTAACAGCATTATTTACATCTCTTGTATCTTCAGGTAAGCAAGCTGCCAAAAGTCCAAATTTACCTAAGCTTTTTAGAATGTCACCTTCTTTAAAAGATTCCTGTGCACCGTCAAGTTTTCTAACAAATGGTACAGGGCTCAATAATGCCTTTGACTTATTTTCACTATCAGCTTTTTTTTGTAGAGCAAAAATATCAAGAATATCTTTAATATCCTCAATATCTCTGGCTAATTTAGGATCTAGCGTGGCATTATGCTTATCATATTTTAAGCGAAACTCATTATAAGCAGGCAAATCTTGATTTGTCCTGCCTGATTGGTAGAAATATTGAGGGTAATTAATATTCCTGACCATTTCCCTTCCCAAATCGCATTTTTATCTAAAAGGAATTTCTTCCTCTATTTATATAAAAACAATATTTGTATAATTATTGCTAAAAACTTACACAATAATTTAATAATTTCTTCAATAACGAGATTCTCATATTTCTTCCTTATCACAATGATAGCGCTGAAATATTAATTACATCCTAAAAGATTGGTTAATAATCGGATTAATTTATTATGAGAAAGTAAGAAAATTTAGATTTAATAGAATCTCAGCCAAAATGTTTAGAAAATCTATTGTAAGTGGAGTAAATAAGTGTTAGATCAGATATATCAGTATATAGCGTACGGCTACTCAGTTTTCCCTGTTTATTCAGTAATGAATAGCAAATGTACCTGTGGAAAACAAGACTGTAAAAGTGTTGGTAAACATCCCAAAACTCAGAATGGGATTAGCGATGCAACAGATAATATTAAAATTATAAAAGAAATGTCTGAACTGTGGATGGGCTCTAATATAGGAATAGCAACAGGCATGGCATCAGGAATCGTTGTTTTAGATGTCGATCCAAGAGATGATGGGGATGAGTTATTGAGCGTACTTACAGCGCAATATGGAGAATTCCCCAAAACAGTAACTGCAATAAGCGGTGGAAATGGAATGCATTATTACTTTAAATATCCTAAATCAGGAATTATGACCAGAAATGCTTTTAGGCCAGGACTTGACTTTAAGAGTGATTATGACTGGATTATAGCACCACGAAGCCTTCATGCTAGTGGAAATATTTATAAATGGAAAGATGGAGCTAGTCCCAATGATGTGCCTTTAGCCCCATTGCCTGACTGGTTATCAAATTTAATAATAAATTCTTAAAGCAATAAAGCCTTCTAGTTATAGAAGGCTTTATTATTATGGACTTATGGTTTATACTTTAGCGCTTAATTTACCAGCTTCTTCTACCACTTTTTTCAGCGATTCTAAAGCATCTGGAGATAATTTATCAAGGCCGTTTTTTTCAGTTTCTCTTGATGCTATAAATTTGATTCTGTCATGCATTCTTGCAATGAATTGATTTTTGTATTCTTCATTGCTGAAATCCGCATTAAAGTCTTCTAATTTAAGAATTTCTATATCAGAGAAGCTTTCCCATCTTTCAAATTTTGCTGTACCTTCAACAATAGCTTCTATAACACCTAAAGTATGTTTGGGCTGAACTTTTTTGCCCATAAAGCTACCAGTATTGAGGATATAGCAATCTACACCATCTTCGATTAATGTTTTAAATCTGCTGTAGTCCATTTCAAGAGGATATGTTCTGAATGGGTTAGCATATGGTTCAACAACAAGAGCATTAGGATCAACACCCTCAGCTAATCTTTCAGCTGAAGTTCTCTTTGTAGCTAATGTTGCACCCATTGCTGATCCTAATGAAGCACCTTTAAGCTTTAATACAGGTGGGATTGTAGGATCTTGCATTAACCAGAAAATAGCATTAATAGGTTCATTTACTCTATCTACTCTGTTTGGTGACCAGAGCTTTGATTTTACAGCACGGCCATTGCCGTTTCTGACATCTTCTGTCACCGCATAAACCTTGCCGTCTTCATACATAATGGCGCCATTGTTTTGAAGGGTAAGAATAAATTTATTATCATCACAACCCATTGGGTAATCCTGGGTTTTATCGAAATATGCAGGTTCAAGAGCAATTGAGTATTTATCTTTAACGTTAATAATGAATGCATCATCATGAAGTACTGTTACATCATATTTATCATCATGTTTAGCGTGTGTAATTGTTGATTTACCTGATCCTGATAACCCGAATACCGCAACAGAGTATTTTTTATCATTTGCAAGATTGTATCTCTTTAATCCACCGTGACAAGAAGCGTATCCATTTCTTGCTGCAGCTCCCCAGACAAGAGTTAGAGTTCCTTTTTTGTGTTCTCCAAAGTATCTCATTCCAAGTATTGCAGCACAATTATGTTTTGGATCAAAGAATGTTAAGCCGTATGGATAGTCTGGATGTGTCCAGTCAGGATCTGAGAAGATGTAGATGTCACCTTCAGGTATTTCTCTTGAATTTTTGTACATTTCGCTGTACATTTCGTTGATATACTGGAAGTTTAATAGCCAGCTGTAAATTACGTTCTCAAAGCCTTCTGGAATTAACAGGTGAGCTTTAATCATAAAGTCTCCTTCTAAACCAACAACAGCTTGAGAATGATACATTAATTTGTATCTTGTGCCATAAACAGCTTCTCTGATTATTGGTAATAACTCAGACATATCGCAGCCTGGTTCTCCAACAATCTTACGGGCAGCTGCACATCTGCCAACAACAGTTCCATCATTGAATAAAAGCATATTGGCTTCTTTTGGTAACCCTTGCTTTTCAGGTTCGTAAACCGGCATGCCAGTTAATTCGATTGTCCCAGAGCTATCTTTTGCGAGTTTGTAAGCTTCTGATACAGTGTAGACATTTTCTACATTGTTTCCAAAAAATGCTGCTTGAATTGTCGTTCTCGGGGCAGAAGTAAGTTTTTTGAATTCTTCAGAATTCGTAAAATGCTCTTTTGAACCCATGACCTTCTCCTTTGTTAAGTAAACTATATACTAAACTTAAGTATTAACCAATTATAGCTAATAATACACCTGCTGCAACGGCGGAACCGATAACTCCTGAAACATTCGGCCCCATTGCGTGCATCAATAAAAAGTTATGAGGATTTGTTTCAAGCCCCACTTTGTTTGCTACTCTTGCTGCCATAGGAACAGCAGATACACCAGCAGCCCCAATTAATGGATTAATTTTATCTTTTGAGAACCAGTTCATTACTTTTCCAAGTAATACGCCAGCTGCTGTGCCAAGACTAAATGCTATTAATCCTAATAAAAGAATTCCTAATGTTTCTGCCCTTAAGAATTGATCTGCTGACAACTTTGATCCAACAGTTAATCCTAAAAGAATTGTTACTATATTAATAAACTCATTCTGTGCTGTTTTTGATAATCTTTCTACTACTCTTGATTCTCTTAGTAAGTTACCGAACATAAGAGCGCCAATTAGAGGTGTTGCATCAGGTATGAATAAGATGGTCAATGTTAGTACAACTAATGGGAATACAATTTTTTCACGTTGTGATACAGGCCTTAGCTGCTTCATCTCAATTGCGCGCTCTTCTTTAGTGGTAAGAAATCTCATAATTGGAGGTTGAATAATTGGTACCAGCGCCATATATGAATAGGCCGCTACTGCAATAGCCCCTAATAAGTGAGGAGCAAGCTTTGAAGTTAAAAATATTGCTGTTGGACCATCAGCTCCACCGATAATACCTATTGACGCTGCTTCTGGTAAGCCAAATTGAAATCCAAAGTATTTAGCTAAGAATAAAGCACCTATAAGTGTGGCAAATATGCCAAATTGAGCTGCTGCTCCTAATAAAGCAGTCTTAGGATGGGCTATTAACGGACCAAAATCAGTCATAGCACCTACACCGATAAATATGAATAAAGGGAATAAACCTGATTTAATACCGAATTCATATATTATGCCAAGAAAACCATGTGGACCAGCCATATCAGCAATTGGAATATTTGAAAGAAGTCCTCCAAATCCAATTGGTATAAGCAATAAAGGTTCAAAATCTTTTTTAATTGCAAGCCATAACAGTAAAAAACTTACTATTATCATTATGAATTGACCTGGTTCCATTGCTGAAAATCCGGTTGATTTATATAAGTCTTGAATTGATTGTGATAATTGCATTTCTTGCTCCTTTGACTAATTGATCCATACTAATATTTGTCCAGTTTCTACCTGATCTCCAGGTGAAACCGTAATGGATGATACTGTACCGGATTTTGTGGCTTTAATCTTGGTTTCCATCTTCATTGCTTCAAGAACAAGCAGAGTTTTTCCTTCTTGAACACTATCACCGACATTTACTTTTATTCTTAAAATAGTTCCTGGAAGAGGTGATTTAATAGCAATAGCATCAGTAGAAGCTGCTTGATTCTTAACTTTTAATGCCATTTCAGGTTCCTGAATACCTTCTTTAACATCAATTGTATAAGTTTTGCCATTAATTCTCGCTTGATATCCATCAATTACTACTGCATAGTTCTTATTATTAACTGTTACTGTATAGCCTTCAGCTTTTATTTTTGATTCTTTAGGCTTAATATTCTTTCTTACTCCTACTGTAGCTTCGCCTTTCAAGAATGCGATGCCTTTTTCTTTACAGGTTGCTGTAATAAATATATTTTCATCAGTTTCAGGCAAATTTGCAGCTTGTAACATTTTTTTAGCTGCCTCAATCCCTTTTTTTGGATCTTCATCATTAATTTCAAGGGGATTTCTTGTTGTTGGTTCAAGACCAAGTTGCTCTGAAGCTATTTTTACAACTTCTTGATCTGGTGGAATTGGAGTTTTTCCAAAATAACCAAGAACCATTTTTCCGTATCCGTCAGCAATTTTACTCCATGGATTAAACATTACGTTATTAAATGCTTGTTGGAAGTAGAATTGAGAAACAGGTGTTACTGAAGTTCCGAATCCACCAAGTTTAACTACCTCACTCATAGCTTTGATTACTTCTGGATATTTATCTAAAATGTTATTATCTCTCATCATTTGAGTATTTGCTGTTAGTGCTCCGCCTGGCATTGGAGAATAGATAATAAGAGGATCAACTGCTAAAGCCTCTGGTGGCATGAAATAGTCTTTCATACATTCTTTAAATACTTCTTCAGCCTCTAAAATCTTATTAATGTCTATTCCAAGGTCATATTCTGTATCTCTGAGGGCATGCCACATAGTTATAATATCAGGTTGTGATGTGCCACCTGAAACAGGAGCCATTGCTAAGTTTATAATATCTGCACCTGCATCGAGAGCAGCTTTATACGCAAGAACACCAGTACCTGCTGTTTCATGAGTATGGAAACTTATCTCGATTCCTTCAGGAATCATAGCTTTTGCTTGTTTAATGGTTTCATAAACTTTGGAAGGAGTTGATGTACCTGATGCATCTTTAAAACATACAGAACTAAAAGGAATCTCAGCATCTAGTATATTTCTTAGCACTTGTACATAAAATTCAGGTGTATGTGCGCCTACACATCCAGGAGGTAATTCCATCATAGTAACTGTAACTTCGTGCTTTAAGCCAGCATCAACTATACATTTGCCACTATATACTAAATTTTGAACATCATTTAGTGCATCAAAATTTCTGATGGTTGTGGTTCCGTGTTTTTTAAATAACTCTGCATGAAGTTTGATAATGTCGCTGCTTTGAGATTCAAGGCCAACCACATTAATTCCTCTGGCAAGGGTTTGTAGTTCAACGTCTGGTCCTACAGTTTTTCTAAATGCATCCATCATAGCGAATGCATCTTCATTACAGTAAAAATATAAAGACTGGAAGCGTGCACCACCACCTGATTCGAAATGTCTAATGCCAGCTTCTTTTGCAGCCTCTACTGCTGGTAAAAAGTCTTTAGTAAGAACTCTTGCACCATAAACTGATTGAAATCCGTCTCTAAAAGACGTGTCCATTACTTTAATTAATTTTTTACTCATGACTTACCCTTTTATATACGCATTTACTGCTGCTAATACTACCGCTACTTCATCATTCTGCTCAATTGCTTTTTCAAGTTTATCCTTAATTTTGATTTCTTCAGGAAAATACTTTGAAATTAATTTTAAAACTTTTGCTGTCGTATTCATGACACCGATCATTATACCTAGGAATACAAATACTACAGACATTCCAACTACCATTAATATCAGGCCTTGCGTTATTAAATCGCTATCGTTTACAGGCATACAAGATCTCCTATTGTTATTGTGCTTTCTTCCAGATTGTTTTTGACTATTAATAAAGAACCATCATCGTTAATTCTTGTTGCAATGCCGTTATCTTTTTTTTGAGGTTTATTGATTACAACTTTACGGCCAAGAAATAAGCTTCTTTGCTGGTATTCTGCTTTTATACTTATAAACCCTCCATTAAGAAAGAGGTCATAATCCATAAAGAATTCATCAAGTAATTGTTTAATAAACATGTCTTTATGGACAGGTTGATTAATTTCTAAATTCAACGCAGTTGCTGGCTGATCAATTTGATTTACATCTTCTTGAGCCAAATTTAGATTTATACCTATTCCAAGTACAAAACCTTTTAGAGCATTTCCTTGAGTAGAAATCTCACTTAAGATTCCTGATATTTTTTTACCATTAACTAATACATCATTAGGCCATTTTATTTCTGGATTTACACCGTAGCTTTCAAGAATCCTGCATAGCACTACTGACATATACTGAGTAATATTGGCTAAAGGTAAATTATTATCTAATGTTGGTGAGGGTTTTAAAACTATAGACATATAAACATTACCCTCAACATCGGAAATCCATTTACGAGCTAACCTTCCTCTGCCGCTGGTTTGTTTTGCTGCAACAATGACTTGCCTATCACTCAAATTAGCAAGATTTTTCAGTGAATATGTGTTGGTAGAATCTATTTCATCAAAACAAAGTATGTTGTAATCATATACCATTTTACACGATCTCTTTAAGTATAAATTTCATTGTTATAATGCTAGTTTAGCTTTGGTGCGAGGTTAATATTACTCCAAATCTATCATACAACAAAAAATATATAAGACAAGATTTAGTGATAAACGGAGTTTTAATACTTAACTTAATGTAAATAAAAATTTTAAAAAAATCATACCTATATTAGTGGTTTAAAAATAAAAGTATTAAAAATTTTGCTTATTTTTTCATATTTTAAATTTGTGTAGTTAATTTTAGGCATTTAAAATACTTTTTATATTTGTTTTGTTTGAGCTTTATATATGTTTGTGAAAATTTGAAATGGCTAAAATTTAATGATTATTGGAGAAAAGACTAATGTTATTTTTTAAGATTATTATCATTACTGTATCTTCATTCCAAAAGATATAATTTACATATGTATTCTTAGTGTTTAAGCTTTATTTTTTTAAAATTTTATTAGACACATATAATAAAGTATATTAAGATACTTATTGTAAAGTGTCTTAAGTAAAAATAATAAAAAATTGTTTATTTAAATATTAAATTGTAATATGCATAAAAGCTAAAAGCTTTATTAAGTAATCTTAAAAACTTAGAAAATAAAGTAAAAAAGACTTTACTATCAAGAATTACAGAGTAACATTAACTTAGTGTGGAAGTATGTAGAATAAGGGATTTTAAAAGTGAAAACTATGTATGAAGATCATGTTCAAGAAAATGCTACAGAGTTAAATCCACAAACTCAGGAACTTCAAACTCTTGTGGCTGAGTCAAAAGTTGCTACCACTTATTGGGAATATTTAATTCCTGGTCTATTGTTATTGGTAGCTGTAGGTGTTCTTACCTATTTAAAAATTAACGTATTTGCAACAGAAAATCTTGCTTATTTAGGAGTTGCTGGTGGAGTTACAGCATTAGTTTTTGCAGGCGCTTTAGTAGGCAAAATTTTAAAAGCATCACCCGGAAATGCAAAAATGATTGAAATTTCAAAATACATTCAGGAAGGTGCAATGGCTTTTTTAAGCAGAGAGTATAAAATTCTAAGTATTTTTGTAGTTGCAGTATTCGGTGCTCTTGCTTACTTTATTGATTGGCAAACAGCAGTTTGTTTCCTTGTTGGTGCTAGTTGTTCTGCTACGGCAGGATTTATTGGTATGACAGTTTCTACAAGGGCAAACTCAAGAACAGCGTGTGCAGCAGCAACTTCTCAAAATTCAGCTTTACGTATTGCTTTTTCAGGTGGAGCTGTTATGGGTATGGTAGTTGTAGGCTTAGGCTTACTCGGTTTATCAATACTCTATTTAATTTTTAAAGATCCTAATATGGTAAATGGATTTGCATTAGGCGGTAGTTCAATAGCATTATTTGCTCGTGCAGGTGGTGGTATCTATACAAAAGCTGCTGACGTCGGTGCAGACCTCGTTGGTAAAGTAGAAGCAGGTATTCCTGAAGATGACCCAAGAAACCCTGCTGTTATTGCTGACAATGTAGGTGATAACGTTGGTGACGTTGCCGGTATGGGTGCAGACTTATTTGAATCTTTTGTTGGCTCAATTATCGCTGCTATGACATTAGGTATGGTTTACTTCCAAGTTAATGGTGCATTGTTACCAGTTGTTATTGCAGCAGCAGGTATATTGGCTTCAATTATTGGTACATCTTTTGTAAGAACAGATGAGAAATCAAATCCTATGATGGCTTTAAATGCAGGAACATTTGGTTCTGCTATTTTAATGATTGCACTTTCTTACGTTGCAGTAAAATTAATCCTTCCTCAGAATTTTAACGTTTTCTGGTCATTGGTTGTTGGTGTTCTTGCTGGTTCTGCCATCGGCTTTATCAGTGAATACTATACATCTTCTGAATATAAACCAGTTAAAGATATAGCTAATGCTTCATTAACAGGTGCAGCAACAAACATCATAGCAGGTCTTGGTGTTGGTATGATTTCAACTTTTTTACCAATATTATTTATTTGTGGTGCAATGATTGTTGCATATAAAACAGGTGGAATGTTTGGTATAGCATTATCAGCTGTTGGTATGCTTGCAACAACAGGTATTGTAGTTGCAGTTGATGCTTATGGTCCTATATCTGATAATGCAGGTGGTATTGCTGAAATGGCAGGCTTACCAAAAGAAGTTAGACAAACTACTGATAAACTTGATTCAGTTGGCAATACAACCGCTGCAATTGGTAAAGGGTTTGCCATTGGTTCAGCTGCATTAACAGCTTTAGCGTTATTAACTGCGTTTACTGAAGTAGTTGGACTTAAAGAAATTAACTTGTTAAAAACAGAAGTTATAGCTGGTGTATTATTTGGTGCAGCGTTACCATTTGTATTCTGCGCTTTAACTACCGGTGCTGTTGGTAATGCTGCAGGTAAAATGGTAGATGAAGTAAGAAGACAATTCAGAGAAATACCTGGTATTATGGACGGTACAGGTAAGCCTGATTATGCTACCTGCGTTGATATTAGTACAACTGCTGCGTTAAAAGAAATGGTTATTCCAGGTTTACTTGCTGTTGTTACCCCAGTAGCATTTGGTCTACTACTTGGTGCTGAAGCATTAGGTGGTATGTTGGCAGGTGCTATTGCGGCAGGTGTGTGTTTGGCAATTATGCTTGCTAATGCTGGCG
>MFRQ01000152.1 GCA_001784615.1 Candidatus Melainabacteria bacterium RIFOXYA2_FULL_32_9 | reverse complement strand
TTACCGTTGGAGCACTACTCAAAATTTAGTGGCAATTTTTTTCATGTTTATCCTTATATAAATTAGCTGGAGAAGTTCCTATGATTTTCTTATAAGGGGAAATTAATGTTTGGATTCAATACGTATTTAAAAGAATTGCCTGTTTTTAGTAATTTGAAGCAACAAAAAGCAGGAGTAAATCCTTCAAAAACAGAATCTACTCTTGAATATAAATATACTCTGGCTCAGGATACTGTGAGTTTTTGCGCCAAAGAACGCAAAAAGAAATTAAAAAATAAACATGGAAAACCTACAAAAAAAAATGATTCAAACTATCAAAAAGCAGAAGATGCAGTTAATTCCAGAAAGTCTGAAACTAATGAGATAGATCAAAGAAAGCAAAAACGCCAAATTAGAAACAATAGTCAGGAAAAACCTCCTAAAAAGTATAGAAGGGATGATATAAAAATAAAATATATGTCAAATCCAGCTGCTGAAAAGTACATAAATATCTTGTCACAACAGCTTAAATCAACACCCAATTCAGATTTTATAGAAAAATTATCAAAAATTCCCGGGATTTATTCACAGGAAAAAGCAGAAGATAGAATAGCCTCCTTATCCAGATATTTAAAAGAGGATATGGTAGGTTTTTATGTCCCCGAATATGAAGTTAAAGTCAAGATAAAAAAAGTCAAAGGAGAAACTGTTGAGCAAAAAGGTGGATATCAATGGTTCGAAAGAAGTTTAGAGTACCTGTTAAGAGGCAGTAAAAAAGGAACGGACCCAAGCCAATACAAAAATGTAGCTAAAGAATTATTTGGTTTACTCTCTACTCATGATAATTATTGGAAATCGCAGGAATTTATAGATTATTTATCTACTTTACAACAAAGTGATGCCAGAGATGCAACAATTGCAGCAATAGAAGAACTCCAAAAAGGAATAAAAGATGAGGTAAATATTTCTTTTACCTCATTAACTCCTCTAGTTAAAATGGAAAAACTCTTAAATGATGGTTGTGCTTATTCTGGAGTGAAATTAATACCTAATCACATAGCTAAGCCTGATGAACCAGAGGTTTCAGTTGAACATATTCTTCCTTGCTATTGGGGTGGCCCATTTGATGATGCTAATTATCTCCTGGTTACCAGAAAGATTAACAGTGTACGGAGTAGCATTGGGTTAATAGATTTCTTAAAAGGAAAAGATGCAAATACTCCTAAACTAAAGTAATTAGTTATTATGCAGAAAAAAAACATTCATTTTAAAGCGCATAAACATGATAAAAACAGGCACAATCATGTAAAATAAGTATTAATGTTCTGCTTTTTTGCTATTAACTTTATGCTTGTTCGTTGTTTACATAATTAGAAACCCTATATTCTAAAGTTAATGAAAAATTATCCAAAAAGTAGCTAAGTGTGGGAAGAGAAAATTTATGTCAGGCATTCATGTCCAGAATATTTTTTTAAAGCCTGTTAATGCAGATAGAATTAAATATTCTGCAAATAAAACTGAGACAGATGTTGCTTTTTTAGGAATTCAATATAGGTCAAATTTATCGAAAGATATTATAAGCTTTTCGGGACAGAAAAAGAAAAAAACAAAGAAAAGAAAGAATCCTCCAACTGAAGCTTATCTAGATTTAACGTACAGGAACATCTTAAATAAACCTCTTAAATCAAGCCCAAATCCTAATTTCATAAATGAACTAACAAAAATACCTAATATTGTTTCATTAGAAGATTCTAAAACCAGAATTTCTTCCTTATCCAGATATTTAAAAGAAGATATGATTGGATTTATAGTTCCTGATTATGAATATAAAGGAGAAGTTAAAGGTGGCTATGAATGGTTCGCAAGAGGACTTGAGAATCTTTTAAAAGGCTGTAAAAAAGGAGCAAAATTTGAAAATTATCCTATAATAGCAAAGGATTTTTTTGGTCTACTTGCAACTTATGACTCATACTGGAAATCTCCAGAATATGTTGAATATTTAAAATCTTTAAAACAAAGAGAAAAGCTAAATGAAGGACAACTTGCAGCCATTAATGCAGCTCAATTAGCTGTAAAAGAATTGCAACAACCTAATGAAATTGCCTTTGCCAGCAAACAATTAGTTAAAATGTATGGTTATTTTAGTCCTTTAAAAGGTATGGATAAAATATTGAATGATGGTTGTGCATATACTGGTGAGAAGTTAAAGTTCGATGATCCTATAAAAGGAAGAGGATTTCTTCCTGCAAACATGAACGCAAGTTTAGAACATATTGTACCTGAATCCTGGGATGGGGCTTCTGATGATTCTAATTATCTTGTAGTATCCTCTGAAAGCAACAGTTTAAGAGGTAATATGAGTTTAATTAAGTATTTAAAAGGTAATAACGATATAAATGACGATACATACGGTTATTAAGTAAAACAAGAATCTAAGGACGCAATAAAAAATGCGTAAGTATTTTTTACGCTGTCCTTACTTAAAAATCCTGAATTAGTTTTCTAATTATCAGAGCATTAAAAAAAGAAAGTTTTTTAAGCTTAGAAGCTGTCTTGTTAAAGTTAAATCGCCTTGTGAATTGTCTTTAAACAACTTTAAGTCCAAAAGTCGATCCTGTAATTATTTCATAGCCTGATTTTTACATTTTTAGCCAGACATGCTTTTAGATTTATGTTATCATTTCCACAGAAAAAGATTTTATTTATCCCAGGAGGCAATTAAATGATCATAATTATGGAACCTACTGCAACTCAAGAAGAGATACAAAAAGTAGTTGAAAAAATGGAAGATTTAGGATTTAAAATAATCCTGAACCAAGGCCAAATAATGACTGTTGTTGCAGCAATTGGCGACAAAAGACTTATTGAACCACAAGCTATAGCTTCTATGAGTGGGGTTAGGGAAGTAAAGCTTATACAAGAACCGTTTAAAATGGCATGCAGAGAAAGCCAGAAAGATGATTCAATAATAGAGCTTGGTAATGGTATAAAAATTGGCGGGAATGAGCCTCCTGTTATTATGGCTGGTCCTTGCAGTGTAGAAGATGACAAGGAAGGTTTGTTAAAAGTTGCTCACGCAATTAAAGCAACAGGTGCTCAGGTTTTAAGAGGCGGTGCATTTAAACCAAGAACCAGCCCTTATGACTTTCAAGGATTAGAAGAAACCGGCCTTAAATATCTTGCAGAAGCAAGAGAACAAACAGGCTTGCTTATAGTTACTGAAGTAATGGACAGTCAGGAAATAGATCTTGTGGCTCAATATACTGATATAGTTCAGGTGGGCGCTAGAAATATGCAGAACTTTAAGCTACTTAAGGCGCTTGGTAGAATAGATAAGCCTATACTTTTAAAAAGAGGACCTTCTGCAACTATAAGAGAATTTTTGCTAGCTGCTGAACACATTATGTATGCTGGTAACAGCAAAGTAATTCTTTGTGAAAGAGGAGTTAAAGGAATAGATTCTACTTACACAAGAAATACCCTTGATATTGCAGCGGTGCCAATAATTAAAAAGTATTCTCATTTACCTATTATGGTTGATCCAAGTCATGGAACAGGAAGAAGATATCTTGTATCCCCTATGTCTAAATCTGCCTTAATTGCAGGTGCTCACGGACTTATGGTAGAAGTACACCATAATCCTGATAAAGCATACTCAGATGGAGCTCAAAGTTTAACTATTGAACAATTTACAATGATGATGCAAGAACTTAATGAAATGATAGAAAAGTTTATTGTGTTCAAAGCAAAAACAGAAAAAGCAGCTTTTAGCGTATAATTTAGGATAATTGTAATGCTTAATAAGCCTACAATAGCTGTAATAGGACTTGGATTGATAGGTGGTTCTATATTAAAAGCCTTAAAGCCAAAAGGGTTTCACCTTATTGGTATTTCAAGAAGCAATGAAACAATTCAAAAGGCCATTAATCTTGATATCGCCAATGAATACTCAACTGATATTGAATTAGTTAAAAATGCTAATGTTGTATTTATTTGCACACCTATAAATAAAATCATCGAAACAATCGATAGAGTAAGGAAACTGGTTAATCCTGATTGCATCATTACAGATGTTGCAAGTCTTAAAGGCTTTATAATGGATTATGTAAATGATTATCATTTCCCTACCAATTTTATAGGTGGACATCCTATGGCAGGAACCGAAAATACAGGTATTGATTATGCTGTTGATGATCTTTTTGAAGGAGCAAAATGGGTATTAACTCCCTCAAAATGGTCAGATACTGAAGATATTCGAGAATTACAAGAATTAACCCGTTTACTTGGAGCAAAGCCTATAATCGCTGATTCATATCAACACGATAAAGCCGTAACCTTAATAAGTCATTTACCTTTATTATTTAGTCAGTCACTCTTTGGCATGGTAAACAATTATCCTGATGAAAACATTAAAAATTTAGCCCTTAATCTTGCTGCAAGTGGTTTTAGAGACACTACAAGGCTTGCAGCTACTAATCCTGAACTTGCTAAAGATATTTTACTGGAAAACAAAGCATATATTAGAGAAGCAGTTAATGATCTAAAGGATTATCTAACGCAATTAGATAAAAATCTTGACCTGAATGAAGAAGAATTTATGAATTTAGTTAAAAATCTGGCATTTCAAAGAAAAAGCTTGTATTCTCCTGAAGGAAAAAATATTTATTAAGAGCCTATCCGACAAATAAATTTTTATTGTCATTGCGAACCTTTCAGCAGGGATATTTTTAAAATTTATCTTGTGAAGCAATCTCTAAGCGTCATTTTTTGAATTCTCGGATAGATTGTATGTTGAATGTCAAGAAGCCAGTGCAAAATTTTCTTGATATTTAGCGGCCCAATTTTCATCGAAAGGAACAT
>MFRQ01000151.1 GCA_001784615.1 Candidatus Melainabacteria bacterium RIFOXYA2_FULL_32_9 | reverse complement strand
CTGCTTGAGAATTTAATATCTTTTTTGAAGCTATATGTTGAAGGGCCGGTTTTTTCTATAAAATCCATCCTTAAAATTTCACACTTAAATCGACCAACATCAATGTTAATACCTAGAATTATTTCATATAATTTGTGCAATTGACTGATGGTAAATTGTTCAGGCAAAAGCTCGCTTGCAATTGGTGTATTTTCAAGTTTTTTTCGTAATGTTTCAAGTGCACAATCAAGAATTAAGTTATGGTCGAAAGCAAGATCAGGTAAATCACTCATATTAAACCATTTTACATCTTTAGCATCGCTTTGAGCTTTAATTTTGATATTTACTGAATTAACAAGAGCGAAATGGGCAATGCTTATTACTCTGCCCCTTGGATCTCTGCCTGGTTCGCCAAAGGCATGCAATTGCTTCAGGTAAATATCCTGGACTCCGGTTTCTTCTTCCAGTTCTCTTTTAGCGGCAGTAAGTATGTCTTCATTGTAATCAACGAATCCTCCCGGTATTGCCCATTTATTTTCAAATGGAGATGACTTTCTTTCAATTAATAACACTTTTAAGTCTTCATCAGATATAGTAAAGACTACTATATCAACTGTAACAGCAGGATTTTTATGAGAATTAGCCATATTTATCCCCTTTTTTTATTCAATACCGAATTTATACCCTTGAACAATTGGAATTCTTCTGCCACTTCCAAATGCTTTTGTTGTAACTTTTAAACCTAAAGAAGCTTGTCTTCTTTTATATTCATTATTGTTTACTCTTCGTATTACGTCATTAACAATGGATTTATGATATTTTTCAGCTATTTCATCGGCTGATTTATTTTCTTCTACAAACTCTTTTAAAATATCATCCAAAATTTCGTATGGAGGCAGTGTATCCTGGTCTTTTTGATCAGGCCTTAGTTCAGCGGATGGGGCTTTTGTGATAACAGCATCTGGAATTATTTCCTTTTCCGAATTTATATGATGAGCGAGTCTATATACCATAACTTTTGGGACATCAGATAATACAGCCAAGCCACCTGCCATATCCCCATATAATGTGCAATATCCAACTGATAGTTCTGATTTGTTGCCGGTACTGATAAGCAGGGAGCCGTATCTGTTTGAATATAACATTAAAATATTAGCCCTGATTCTTGCCTGAAGATTCTCTTCAGCCAGATCCATCAAAATTCCCTGGTCTTTCTGGACATTATTTATGTATGAATAGAACATATCGGCAATTGGGATATTTAAATAGTTTATTCCCAGATTTTCAGCAAGTTGTTTAGAATCTTCTACGCTTCCCTCGCTGGAATACATACTTGGCATTGTTATACCGAGTACATTCTCAGGTCCTAGCGCAAGGCTGGCAATTGCAGCAGTGACAGCAGAATCGATTCCGCCTGATAGTCCTAATACAACTTTTTGAAATCCGCTTTTATGACAATAATCTTTTAATCCTGTCACCAGAGCTTTTAAAAGACTTTCTTCTTCGGTATCAGATATTGGTTTTATCTCGCCTGAATTAGTTTCTGTGTCATAAATAATCAGATCTTCTTTAAAATCAGTTCCTCTGGCTTTAAGTTCTCCCATTTGGTCGATGACATAGCTGACTCCATCAAACAGTAAATCATCATTACCGCCAACTTGATTAACGTAAATCAGGGGAACTTTATGTCTTGTAGCGATATTTTGGAGTATTTTAAAGCGGTCTTTTTCTTTATTAAGCCAGTATGGAGATGCAGACAGATTAATAATAATATCTATACCCTGCGATGCTAATTTTTCTACAGGATTAAAACCATATAAAGGTCTTTGCCAATAATCTTTATCATTCCATATGTCTTCACATATAGAAATTCCAAGCTTTTTGCCTAAAAATTCAACAGAATTAATTTCTTTACCGGGCTCAAAGTATCTGGTTTCATCAAAAACATCATAAAAAGGCAATAAACTCTTATAATGCCTGGATATAATTTCACCTTTATAAATCAATGCAGCTGCGTTGTAGTATTTTCTTCCAAATGGCGCAGGATTTACATCGACATAGCCGCAAATCACACCTATATCGTTAGTGAAAGGTTTTATTTTTTCAAGTTGTGCAAGGTTATCCTGTACAAAGCTTTCAAAATCCAGTAAATCACGAGGAGGATAGCCTGTAATAGTTAATTCTGAAAATATTACAAGTTCAGCACCGGAATTTTTAGCTTTATCAATATAGCTGATTATTTTATTTACGTTATCTGTCAGGTCTCCAACTTTTGTATTTATTTGGGCTAAAGCTATTCTCATTTTTCTTCCAATTTACTAATTATCTCTTCAGTTTTTACCAGTTTTGCGCCATGATTTACCATTTGTACGATAGCATATTCTGTACTTAAATCATTAATTCCTGCTATGGCGTCTTCAACTAATTGTACTAAAAAATTTTCTTTGAGTAATCCTAATGTAAATTGTTTTACACAGTAGTCAGTTGCTACCCCAAAGACTACGAAATTTCTCTTATTTAAAGCTTTTATCAGTTTCATAGTGTTGGGATTGCTAAAAGCGCTAATTTGAGGCTTTTTTATAATAAATTTATTAGTTTTCAATTCTAAATGGTTAATTTCTTGAGGTTCAATAATTTGATAATTATCATAAGTGGTTTCTGGAATTTTTTGCCACCCCCAGGTTCCAGGGATACAATGTGGACTAAATTCTCTAAATTCAGGGTCGTTTTCACTATGAGAATCCATAGTTGAAATTAGGGTAATATCATTTTTTACCGCAAAATTTATTAGTTTAGCTAAGTTGATCCTTATATTTTCAGACTGTAGAATATATAGGCTGCCTTTATTATCAAGAAAATCATTCTGCGTATCTATATCTACAAAAATAGTATCAGATTTACTCACTTTGATGCTCCTTTAATACTTGATTAAATTTATCCTTTAATTTCTGGCTTATTTCTACCTTTGTAACCGGATTACAGTTAACTCCAAGAGATTTTTTATCAAGCTGGGTTAAATTACTTAAACAATATTCCTGAATTTTTGTCATTGATGGGTTTGGGGTTAATTGTTTTCCATCTTTGACTGTATGAACCAGTAATTGTGTAGCATTATCAGAATAATCTTCTTCTATATCTGCAACAATATCGTTAATCAGCTTATTATTCTCATCAAGAAAACGCCAAACCAGTTTTTTACCTGGATAAGTAGCTTTATTCTCGCTAAATTTAGCTTTTTGTATTAATTTATTATCTTTCTCAATTTCAACCAGCTTGTAAATCCCATTAAAGAAAGGTGCATCTGATGATGTTGCAAGAGTTGTTCCTACTCCAAATACATCTATTGGAGCGTCTTTATCTATTAATTTCTTTACTTTATACTCATCTAAATCCCCGCTTGCAATAATTATTGCATCTTTTAAACCTGCATCATCAAGAATTTTTCTTGATTCTACGCTTAATTCATATAAATCTCCGCTGTCTAAGCGTACTCCTCGTATTTTCGGAGATATTTTAACAGCTTTTTTAACTCCTTCTACTGTATCATATGTATCAACCAGCAGGATTGTTGATTCGGGGAAAGCTTGAAAGTATTTTTCAAAAGATTCTCGCTCTTTATCAAAAGCCAGAACCCATGAATGAGCTATCGTACCATAAGCAGGAATTCCAAATTTATAACCGGCATATGCATTTGATGTACCAATGCATCCTCCAATATAGGCAGCTCTGCCTGCTAAAGCTGCGGCTTCAGGTCCGTGAGCTCTTCTTGATCCAAACTCAATCACTTTGCGATCTTGAGCCTCATAAGTCACTATTGATGCTTTAGTTGCTATCATACTTTGAAAGTTAAATACTGATAATATATAGGTTTCAAGAAGCTGTGCCTGAATTATCGGTGCAGTAACTCTAATAACAGGCTCGTTTGGGAAAAATACAGTACCTTCTGGCATCGCCCAAATATCACCTGTGAACTTGAAATTCTTTAAATACTCAAAAAAATCATCTTTAATATGGCTAAAAATTTTATTTTTTCTTAGGTATTCAATTTCATCATCAGTAAACTTTATATTCTGAACATAATCCAGGATTTGTTCTAATCCTGCTGCTATAAAATAGCAGCGATTAGGTGGGTATTTTCTCGTAAATACCTCAAAAGTAGCTATTTCGTCCATTTTGTTTTGGAAATATCCAGCCATCATTGTTAGCTGGTATAAGTCAGTTAAGAATACACTGTTTATCATAATTTGCTCATTTAAACTTGCTTAATATTGAAAAGTTTAAACCATTTAATCGCAAATTAAAGCCATACATTGGCTAGTTAAGGGTAAAGCGTATGGTAAAAATTTGTTAACATTTTTCGAAAATCCGAAATTTTGGGTTTAGAATAGAAATTTCAGGGCATATATCCTTTGTATATAGCCTCATTTTTATCCTCCACTCCTTCCTCTGTTGTAGACTTATCCACCTTGACCGGTGGTTTTTTTTTGCAAGTAAATAGGTATTTTGCAATCAAATTATAGCTATTTTCGCCTTCAATTTGCTGCTAACGTGTCAATATAAGTTCACATTACATTAGTTGGTAATAGACAAATATCGACTTATAAGGTGAAATCGTCATTCCGAGATGGCTGAGAGTCTATCCAGGAAATAAAAAACGTACAGTTGTCATTGCGAAGATTCCTTCGGAATCTTCGCAATCTGTCTATTTAACAATTAAAAGCTATTATTTAGAATTGGAAAGATCGCCACGGTTTCTAAAAGAAACCTCGCGATGACATTGCGTATTATTGAGAGAATTGATGACATAAAAAAGTGACTGTGTCATATCATAATGGTAGAGGTACTATTGGAAGGATTATTAACTAATTACAGTGCGAAGTACCTCACAATAACCATACTTTCATCAGTTCTTGTCCTTTATCCATATTTAATGTCCTACGAAAGTAGCCTTGAAACCTTTGCATAATTAATCAATCCAGTAGTTATACATTATTTTTTATGTAATCAATTTGCTCAGGGGTAAACTCATATAGCTGATACACAGCGTTATTAAGGATATTATCCAGAGTAGCAAAAGTAGAAATATTTAGATTGGCTTTTAGTGATATTAATTTTTCTGTTATCAGTGAGAATAAGCTATGTATAGAGGAATAATCTTTTGTATTAATAAGGTTTTCTAAAATAGATTCCATTCTTTCAAAATCATTATTATCAAGAATTTCTTGATAAATTTCATTGTCATTATTCTGGTCTGAGATTAAACCAACATCATATACAGGTAAGAATCTGGCGAGTTCCGGAAAAACATTCAAATCTCCCGATAATAAATTCTTAAAGTAAAAGTTTATAAGATTGGAATTAATTATGCTTAAAGCGTAATTAATGTTGATATAGTTAAATCTTGAATTTTTGTATACGTATCCTCCTCTTGTATAGGCATTTTTATCTTCCTGCCATTTGTAGGAATTATCATTATCAAGCTCATCTGATATTTTTATTCCTCTTGAACTTAAAATATCCGGAGTTATTTCAAGAAGATTTTTTTTGTGTATACAATTGATTATTGAATGGTTTGTATAGAATTTTTCCTTATCCAGACTGGCTATAATTCCTTTTGTAGCTGTGACTTCAGCTATTACAATTTTTTCTGATTCAAAAAGTTCTGGAAAAGCAGGTCTGTGGAGTTTTAATTCTCCATCAGTTAAGTATAATAAATAATCACCAATGTATGAAATATTGTATCTATTGATATTACCACCTCTTATAAGGGGTTTTAAGTGATTTTTATACGATTCAGGAATGAAATTAGGATTACTAAAAATAAATTTCTTGGCATTTCCAGGTTGAGCGCCCCAGCTGACGTAGCATAATTTGTACAATGGAAAGCTTTTAGACTGAATTTGTTCAATAATTTCTTGTTTATGAATATTCCAGCCAATTCTAAATGTGAAATTATGCATATTTAAATAGGATTCTTGATTAATAAGACTGGTTTTTTCTTTATTTGAAGAGATCTGAGTGACTTTGATATTGCCGATATCTTGCTTACCACAGTTAATTATGATAATTATTGGCAGAACAGTGGCATTCTTGAATAAATTTTGATTATCGAAGTTGATAATTTCTTTGATGCTATGATTTTTCAAAATTAGCTCTCTGGATTTTTTAGCGTAGCTCTGGGTTAAAAACTTATCAGGAATAATAAAAGCTAAAATCCCCTCCTCCAGGAGTAAAGTTTGAAGCGATTTTTCAATAAACAACAAGTAAGCATCAAATCTTCTAAATGCTGATATGTAGTTGCTGACATAATGTTTTTTCTCTGTTTCTGTAAGGTTTTGAATGTTTAAATAAGGTGGATTTCCAATTATTAAGGAAAATTTGGATTTATTATTTAAGAATAGTTTGCTTGAGTCTAAATTATGGGGATAATTTTCAAGATTATCAATTAAAAAATTCCCGCTAATTATGTTGTCAAAATGGTCTAATCGTTCACTAGCTAAGAAAAGGATTAATTTTGTTACATTACAGGCAAAATCATCTATATCAATCCCGAAAATACAGTTTTTCAGGATTAATCTTTTTAAATCTTCAGGATGAATGCTTTGATTAAGACCTTCTAAAGCTTTATCATATAAATTATAAAATACCTGTAAAAGTATATTACCCCCGCCACAGGCCGGATCTAGTACTTTAAACTTTAATAAGTCATTTAAAGAGGTTATTTTTTCAAGCTTTGGAGTGAGACTTGAATTTATTAGCCTGTCAATTAACTCAGGGGGAGTGAAAAAGCTTCCCTGTTTTTTCTTATCAATATTTGATTGAACGATTATATATTTATAGTCTTGTCTGGACAAGTTCAATTTTAACTGAACAGCATCAGAATATTGTGATCCGTTATTAATTAGTTGATATTGCTGAAGGTATTCGTATAAATAGCCAAAAGAATCTATATTAATGCTGTCTATATGTATTAGACTTTTTAATATCTTAATTAAATCTAAAAAGTATTCTCCTTTTATTTTGTTGTCAAAGTTGGTGAATAATCGATTTTTTAGGCCTAAATAATTTAACTGAAAGTCCAGGATATTGTTAAAAAGGGAAATATCGTTGACTGAGTTCGTATAGTTTATTTGCTTGATAAATTTATCAGGCAAAGCACGGGTTTTTTCAAGATAAATTACTGTTAAAACTTTATAAACATAGCTAATAGAAGCTTTATATCTTTTATCCGGATTTGGGAATGAAATATCTAAGCTGTTCGAAATAAGTAAAACAGCATTTAATAATAAATTTGCCAGATTGTTATCTAGTTTAGTACTCAACTCTCACTTTCTTGTTCATTTAACAATAAATCCAGGTGTCCTGACATATTATCTCTCTCCAGATCAGTGTATCCTCCAATGTGTTTGCTGTTAATAAAAATTTGAGGAACAGTATTCCTTCCTGTCATTTGAACCAGCTTTGATCTGGTGTCAGGATCATTAGTTATATCGATCTCTTCGTATTTTAGTCCTTTAGAAGCAAGTAGACTTTTAGCTTTTTTACAGTATGGGCAATAATCTGTGGTGTAGATCTTAACTTCAGCTTTAGGCATTATTAATTTCTCCTTTAATAATTTTATACGATTTTTTATTTTAACTGATATTTAAAAGAGTTTAATTGAAGTAATGTATAAAATTATTAAAGTTTAAACCTAAATTACTGATAGTCTTTTGGGCTATAAAACTAGGTAAATTGGATATTTTATGAATCTTAATCTTACTTAAAAATTATGCTATCTTTTTAATCACTAAAGGTATAGAAAATTGATAAGAAACATCTATAGAATATTATTACAACTATTTATTATATAAAGGAAGGAAATTATGCAAGATTTCCTGTTTAAAAACTTTATAATGTCTTGGTTTTATAAATATAAAAAACAAAATAGATTGAAATATTATCAGGAGCTGAGAAAAAGAGATCTATTGACGTTTGAAGAGTTAATAGATATTCAAACTAAAGGATTAAAGAAATTACTTGATCATTGTTATACAAATATTCCATATTATAGGAATTTATTTAATGAATTGGATATACATCCTGAAGATATAAAGGATTTAAAGGATTATTCCAAAATACCGGAATTGAGAAAGCAAAATATAAGAGATGATTTTAGCCGACTTATTGATCCAAGGCTGTCTAAGAGCAAAATATGTTATTCTGCAACCGGTGGATCAACAGGTATTCCTCTAAAAATTTATAAGAGTACAGAAGACCAGGAACGTGGTTTTGCTTTAAGATATAGATCTAATGCCTGGTGCGGCTGGGAGACCTGGAATAAGTCATTATGGATTGTTTCTGATTTAAAACGTTTGGGTGAACTGGACAATCCTAAGCGTCGTTTAGGCTTATGGTTTAAAAGGAGATTGCTGCTTGATACCAAGAATTACACAAATGAAAATATGTATAAGTGGATTGAGCAGATAAAAATTTTTAAACCAAGATATGTATATGGCTATTCCACCTTATTAACAGAATTCTCTGAATTTTTAGTTAAAAATAACATAAGTATAGAAGGAATAGAAGGGGTCTTTTCCACTGCTGAACCTTTAATTGCCAGAGAAACCATGTCCAAAGCATTTAATGCGCCTGTATATGATCAATATGGGTCTTCAGAAGTTCCCTGTATTGCTCATGAGTGTAAAAGGGGTAATATGCATATAAATATTGATGAAATTCTCCTTGAATTTGTTGATACAAAAGGTTGCCCTGAACTTAAAAAGATAGTATGTACTCCGCTTTATATATATGGCATGCCCTTATTAAGATATAATCTTGGTGATTGTGCTATTCCTAGTCTTAAAAAGTGTGACTGTGGTTTACCTTATCCCGTGATGGAGCTTAAAGTAGGAAGGTTAGCAGATAATTTTCTTTCACCAATTGGAAAACTTGTAGCCACTTGTAATTTAGGCTGGCATATTACGCATATAACGCAAGATATTAAGCAATATCAAATTATCCAGCAAGATCTTTCTGATTTTGTAGTTAAACTTGTTTCAAGTGAGGAGGTTAGAGAGGCTAATGAGAGCAGTTTGAGGACATTATTATATGGATTACTTGGTACTACACAGGTAAATATAAGATTTGAATACCTTGATGAAATATTACCTGGTAGCAATGGAAAATATAGGGCAACAATATCAAAAGTTGTAGATAATTTTAACAAAGGCGGTACCAGAGATTTTTTTAATAGTAGTTTTGTCAGTAATTGTTGATGTTTCTAACTTTTGGATATGTTTAATTACACGTGCTCTTAATTTAATTGCTATTAAGTATAACTAAGCGGCTATTTAAAGACAAAATAATTAGTTATAAGTTTTTAAAAATTTTTAGTGTACTTATTTTAGGAGTTGGTAAAGCAGTATGGTTAAAATGCAGGATTTTTTATTTGGTAATTTTATAATACCGGCTTATTTTAGTTCAAAAGGGCTTAATAGATATAAGCACTATTATGAACTGGAGAAAAGAGACTTTTTAACTCTTAAAGAGTTAGAAGATATTCAATGGAGCAGATTAAAATCTATAATTGATCATTGTTACAGGAATATTCCTTACTATACAAACTTATTTAATCAATTAAATATTATTCCGTCAGATATTAACAGTCTTGCTATGTATTCAAGCTTAATTCCTGAGTTAAAAAAGCAAGATATAAGAGAAAATTTTGATAAGCTAATTGATCCTAGATTACCTAAAAATAAGATATGTAGTGATTCAACAAGTGGGTCAACAGGTATTCCTCTACAACTGGCAAGAAGTGTAGAAGATCAGGAATTTGGTTTTTCACTAAGATACAGGTCTAATGCCTGGTGTGGTTGGAACTTTTATGATAAATCAGTTTGGTTTGTATCTGATACAAGGCATATAACAGAGATAAGCAAACTTAAAGGAAAAATCGGTCTTTGGATTAAGAGACGTCTGTTAATTGATACGAAAAATTGTACAAAAACTAATATGTACAAATGGGTTGATCAAATAAAGAGCTTTAAGCCTAAACAGGTATATGGCTATTCAAGCTTATTGGCTGAATTTTCACAATTTCTACTTGAAAATAATATAAAGATTGAGGGAATAGAAGGAGTTTATTCAACTGCCGAGGTGCTTAAAGATAGAAAAATCATGTCGCAGGCATTTAACGCTCCTGTGTATGATCAATATGGAGCTTCAGAAGTGCCTTGCATAGCTCACGAATGTAAAAAAGGTAATATGCACATAAATATTGATGAAGTACTGATTGAATTTGCAGATATTGATAGCAATTCCGATATTAAAAAAATAATATGTACACCACTTTATATATATGGCATGCCATTATTGAGATATGAAATTGGAGATACAGCTATTCCAGCATTAAAGCAGTGTGATTGTGGTCTACCTTATCCGGTTATGGAGCTTAAAGTCGGAAGAGCTAGTGATAATATTCTTTCTCCTACAGGAAAGATTGTATCAGGTATTACTTTTGGCTGGTATCTTACTGATGCCACAAACGGCATAAGAAGATTCCAGCTTATTCAGGAGAATATTTCTGACTTTATAATCAGTATTGAGGCAGAAAGTGATTTAAATGAGAAAAATGAGAAAACCATAAGAGAATTAATGCATGAAATGCTTAATACTATGGATATAAATGTAAAATTTGAGTATCCTGAAAAGATATTACCTGGTAATAATGGAAAATACAGGCCAATTATCTCTAAAGTTGCTAATTATAGTGAAAAAAGCATAATTTAGTTCTAAAATAGTGTTTGTTTCTACATTGAAGCCTTTATTCTTTTTATTATTGCTTCTATTTTTTCCTTTTCTTCAGGATCTGAAATGAGATTTAGGTACTTTTCAAAATTTTCCACAGCTTCAGAAAATTCCTGCTTTGCGGCATATAATATACCGAGTTGCCTATAAGAAAGAAAGTGAGCCGGATTTAGCTTGACTGCTTTAGAAAACTCTGTAATAGCTTCATCTATTTGATTATTTGCCTCATAGGCTATAGCTAAATGATAGTCAAGATCAGCATTCTCAGGTATAAATTCCTGGACTTTTTTATATTCAATTATTGCATTAGTATAATTGCCGATTTGGAAATATGCTGTTGCAAGATCATAATGTGCGTCAGTATTATTTGGAGCTTTTTCTATGACTTTTTCGAGTTCATCTACTGCAGAATCAAACCGAAAATCCTGCATTAATACGCTGGCATAATGATATCTTGGTCCAGGATTATCAGGATTAATCATAATAGCGTGCTCAAGCTCAATGAAAGCACTTTGGGTATCATCTTTAGATAAATAAACATCTGCTAAATTCTGATAAATCCCTTGTATATCTGGATTAACTTTGATAGCTTTTTCGTAAGATTCAATTGCTTTATCGAACATACCAAGCTTGTAATACACTGTTCCAAGGTTATTATATAAGTAGGGATTATCAGGATCTTCGTCAATTAATGATATAAATTCACTTACTGCTGAATTATATTCTTCTTTATTAAAATGTTCTAAAGCTTTATTTAATTTATCTTCCATAATTTCTTCCTGTTTATATTATTTTAAATTTTATAAGTAATTTATAAAAAGCATTATTTCACACTAGTTAGTGAATTTGAATTGTTAACTTAAATTATTAAAATTATCTTATGAATTTAACTTAACAGTAAGAATTTGGCATAATATTATTAGAGGTACTTTTTTAAGATTTTAGTCAAGGAAGAAGAGATATATGTATTTAATGCAGAAGCTAAAATCGCTTGAAAAGCAGATAGTTTTTATGCGATGGGGAAGTTCTGGAGAATACGGCAAGATAAAATATGTTGGACATGATTTTATAGAATTTCAGGTTATTGATGAAGAAACATCAGAATATACTGAAATGGTAATTATTAACCCTAATACGGTTTTAGAAATTGTATTAGGTAGTCCTGACATAAACAGAGTAATTGCTGCAGTTTCCTGTAAATTACCATTTCTAGGAGAAGAAAGAATATAAATTAAGGAATAATTACAATAAAAAGTCTGAGATATTGCTCAGACTTTTTATATTGTTTTCGCTGTCCCTAATATGTTAAAGGTACTTCCTGTCATTGCGAGGGCTTTAGCCCGTGGCAATCTATACAATACACTATTTAAACCTTAAAATCACATTAAAGTTGTGCATAAGCAAGATCCTCACGTCGCTGCGCTCCTCAGGATGACAGTGTGTATTATCTGAAGGATTGACGACTTGAAAAAGTGCCTCTGACACCTCAGGATGGCAGTTTGGGAGATTGTAGCATATTATTTGTTGATCTATATATAACATTACTAATTAATCTTATATCCATACAGGTGATTAATCACTTATGAAAAAATGTTAATTTTTATATAAATAATTCTTTAAAATAGTTGCATGATAAGGGGGTTAGACATGCCTGAAGATTTAATATCGAAAGAAGAAGCTGTAAGGAAAATAACCTCAGGAGATGATGTTTATATAATTGATGCAAGATCTGAGGAAATTTATACCGAAGATAGTGATCAGATTATGGGTGCAATTCATTTACCTGAAACAATTGCACATGAAGTATATATGAGACTTCCAAAAGATAAAGAATATCTGATTTATACTTCTAAAGGCAAGGAAAATGAAAGTAAGAGAATAGCTGACTTCTTCAGAAAACAAGGTTTTACTGCATATGCTATTAATGGTGGTTATGAAGAATGGCGAGATTCTGCTCTTCCAATAGAACCCATAAATGCTAGCGGCACTCCTTTATTATAAATATATGTAGCCAATCTCAAAGCTATAAATAGAGCTTATTTATTTTGCAGCTTAATATGTCGTTAAACTGACTGACATATAGGTCTCCTCATAAAAAGCTCTATTTATTTGTATTAGGATTATTTGTTACTTTAATTTATCCTGTAAGGCTTCAGCGGCTACAATAACAGGATCTATAACAGGAGAATACGGGGGAGAATAGGTTATATCAATATCGGAAATATCGTCGATAGTCATGCCGGCTGTTAGGGCAGTAGCTATGATATTAGCTCTTTTATCTGCATCTCCTTTACCTATTACTTGACCACCAAGTAATTTTCTTGTTGATTTATCTGCTATTAATTTTATTGTAATATTTTCAACTCCTGGATAGTGTCCGGACTTATCTCTGTGGGTTATAATTACTGTTTCATAATCATAACCATGCTTTTTAGCTTCTTTTTCAGATAAACCGCTTCCTGCATTGGTGTAATCAAATATTTTAGAAACGTGAGAGGCTAGAACTCCTTTAAATCCTGCTTCTCCTCCGGTTATATTTATTGCTGCAACCCTACCTTGTTTATTTGCAGTAGATCCTAGTGGAACCCATACAGGTTTTCCTGTTATTAGGTGTGTTTGCTCCGCACAGTCGCCTGCTGCATAAATATCAGGAATACTCGTTTGCATTCTATCGTTTACTTTTATGGCGCCTGTTTCTCCAATTTCAATCCCTGCTGAAGCAGCTAGATCGATATTTGGTCTTACTCCTATAGATAGTATGACTATGTCTGCATCAATAACCTCTCCTTGATCTGTTTCAACCTGTTTAATATTATCGTTTTCATCTCCAATTAAACGTTTTAACTTATTACAGGTAACCATTTTTATATTTTTTTCTTCAAACAAATATTTTTGAATTTGAGTTGCTGTATCAGAATCAAGAATAGGTAAAATTTGGCAGGCCAGTTCTACTATGGTAACATCCAAACCTGAATTATAGAGTGCTTCAACCATTTCAAGCCCGATATATCCAGCACCAACAATGACAGCTTTTTTAGCTTTAGACATTTGCTCTTTTATTTTTAAAGCATCAATATAAGACCTTAAAGTGAAAACATTGTTAAGATGAATCCCTTCTATATCAGGGATAAAAGCACGTGCTCCTGTTGCAATAAGCAGCTTTGTATATTCATCCTCAAATTTCTCGCCTGTTTCAAGATTTTCAATTTCAACTTTTTTTGATTCAGGAGAGATTCTAACAACTCTATGTCTGATACGGACATTAACATTATATTTCGTTTTGAATGTTTCAGGAGATCTAACTAATAACTCTCCTGGATTATTAATAAGTCCTTCAATATAGTATGGTAAAGAACAGGAAGAATAAGAAATATGATATCCATCAGTATATATGGTGATTTTAAGATCCGGGTTTTCTTTTCTGGCTTTTGCAGCAGCTTTAGGTCCCGCTGCAACACCTCCAATAATTATTAGATGCTCTTGCATATTTACCTCTTTATCGTTTTATCTGGAGTAACTACAAAATGAGAAAATTTTGGTGATGGTCAAGTTGTGACTGAAATAATTGAGAGTCATTGCGAACCTTGCAGCAAGGATATTTTCTAAAATCGATCTTGTGAAGCAATCTTTAAGCATATAATATTAAAAATCAATATTTATTTGCCCGTGATGACTCATTACTTGTTCTAATATACAATTGTAATTGTATAGAATATTAACAGTCAATTGTAGGGTTTACCATCAGCTTACATTTAATAAAAAAGAGAGAGAAGATTACTTCTCTCTCTTTTTTATAATATTACGACTTAAGCGTTTTTCATTTGTCCCATAACTTCTTGCGCGAAGTCTTCTTTTCTTTTTTCAAGACCTTCTCCAAGAACGTATCTGGTAAATCTTCTAATAGAGATTTTTTCGCCAATTTTAGCAATTTTGGATTTAATTAGCTCTTCTATGGTCATGCTT
This sequence comes from Candidatus Melainabacteria bacterium RIFOXYA2_FULL_32_9, assembly GCA_001784615.1. Lineage (NCBI taxonomy): Bacteria > Bacillati > Candidatus Melainabacteria > Candidatus Melainabacteria bacterium RIFOXYA2_FULL_32_9. The sequence goes on along the minus strand of MFRQ01000151.1, from coordinate 11,768 downwards.
GGATCTTTAACGAAAGTTTGTTCGAGAAGAACTCTTTCAGCCATTAATTTGTCAACTCTGCCGTTAACGATTTTTTCTATGATTTCAGCTGGCTTGCCGATAAGATCAGCTTTACCTGATTCAATTCTTTTTTCTTCCTCGATGGTATGTTGAGGAATTTCATCTCTTGAAACATATTCAGGAGATGAGCTGGCAATTTGCAGACAAATATCTTTAACCAATTGCTGAAATTCATCATTTTTAGCAACGAAATCTGTTTCGCAGTTAACTTCAACTAAAACACCAATTTTACCATTATGAACGTAAGAGCCAATAAGCCCTTCAGCTGCAATACGGCTCATTTTCTTTTCTGCAGAAGCTATACCTTTTTGTCTAAGATATTCTGCAGCTTTTTCCATATTGCCGTTATTTTCTACTAGTGCTTTTTTAGCATCCATAAAACCGGCACCAGTTTTATCTCTTAATTCTTTTACTTGTTCTGCGCTAACTGACATTATTTATCCTCCAAGTACTGCGTACTGCCTCTAGTCATCAACTATACTTCTTGATTGCCTTCTTCTTGAACTTCTGCTGGAGTTTGTTCTGATTGCTCACGAATTTCTTCAGCATGATCTTTAAGCTCTTCAGCAGAAACACCTGCATGTTCAGGTTTGATTTCTTCTGTTTTTTCAGGAACAGCTTCTCTTCCTGCATTTTCTCTTATTTGATGACCTTCTATAATTGCATCAGCCATTTTGCCGGTGATTAATTTAATAGATCTGATAGCATCGTCATTTCCAGGAATTACATAGCTAATTGCATCTGGATCGCAATTGGTATCTACGATTCCAACAATTGGAATACCAATTTTATTAGCTTCTTGAATAGCTATAAGTTCTTTTTTCTGATCAACTATGAAGATTAGATCAGGCATTCCTCTCATAGTTTTGATGCCACCAAGAGACTTACTGAGTTTAGTAAGTTGTCTTGTCATAGCAGATACTTCTTTTTTAGGTAAGCGTTCGAAGTGTCCACTTTCTTTGAATTCTTCTAATTCTCTAAGTTTATTAATTCTAGATCTAATTGTTTCAAAGTTTGTTAAAGTTCCACCTAACCAACGTCTATTAATATAATATGCATCAGCTCTTTTGGCTTCTTCTTCCACGATCTCGCTTGCTTGTTTTTTTGTACCAACAAATACGATGTTTTTGCCTTTAGCTGCATAATCTCTAACGAGGGCATATGCTTCATCTAACAATTGGCTGGTTTGTTGGAGATCGATAATATAAATACCATTTCTTTCTCCATAAATATATTTTTTCATTTTTGGATTCCAGCGACGGGTTTGGTGACCGAAGTGCACACCAGCCTCTAAAAGTTCTATCATTGAAGCTACGGACATAGTTTGGTTTTTCTCCTTTTTATTTTACTTGATAATTTAGCTAACAAATGTACTTGAAATTCATGTAGATAATAACACAAAGAAATTAATACTCAAATTTAGCATAGAAATAGACTTTAATAAGCCAAAAAAGTATAATATAAGCAAAATATAAAAACACCAAAAGGTAAATACGGTGCTTAATACTTGTTACAATATTATACTCAAAAAGGTTAAAAATATAAAATATGGGGAATAATACAATTGTAGTAGTTAGTTGAGAGTAAGTAGTATTATAGGATAACAGGAGTTAATAAGACGGAGCTAGTTATATACAATATTTTACATTATAATTAACGTACCAAAGTAGAGAGGATATAAAGGTGAATAAGGTTTTATTGCTGAATGCCTCATACGAACCGCTAAATCTCTGTAGTTGGCGGCGGGCTTTGGTCCTGTTGTTGAAGGGTAAAGCAGAAAAAGTTGAGGCTTATGAGTCCTTGATTAGTGAAAATATTTACGTTCCTTCAGTTATTAGGCTTCGTTATTATGTGGTAGTTCCTTATAAGGAACTACCTTTTAACAGGAAAAACATTATGCATAGGGATAATTATACTTGTCAATATTGTGGAAAAGTCTCCTCATCTTTGACTATAGATCATATAATTCCAAAATCAAAAGGTGGTAAAAGTACTTGGGAAAATGTAGTAGCTGCTTGTGCAAGGTGTAATTCTTTAAAAGCAGATAAAACTCTTGAAGAATCCGGATTGAGGTTACGAAAAAACCCTGGGCGACCCAAAAATTACATTAGATTTGAGCTAACAAAGCAGTCAAAAGAACTTTTTAATAAATGGGAAAAGTATATAGCTAGTTAAAAGTCTATTTGTTATTGTATAGCTCGACAAATAATATGTGTAATTCCCGAGCTGTCATCCTGAGTGACACAGTCACTTTTCCAAGTCATCAATCCTTCCAATAAGGACGCAATAAAAAATACTTACGCATTTTTTATTGCTCGTTTATTTGCTGGTTACAGGAATGAGCTTGCACAGCTCCCGCTTCGCGCAGGAAGCAGGCTACAAAAATATTTATTGGATTTTTCATCAAAATCCATAAGTATTTTTTTCGCTGTCCTTAATATACACTGTCATCCTGAGGAGCGAAGCGACGTGAGGATCTTGCCAATTATGAATACTAGCTTTTAAATGTAAAATGGATAGATTGCCACAGATTCCTTCGGAATCTTCGCAATGACAGGGGGTTGCTTTTTGAGAATTTTGGCTAAAATTAATTAGCAATTCAAATGTTAAAAGTATATTTGCTATGTATTACTTTATCCAGCCTTGCCTCATAGCTCTTACAACAGCCTGAGTTCTGTCATCAACAGACAATTTTTGCAGAATATTGCAGATATGAGCCTTTACCGTATGCTGACTAACAGATAATTGGCCGGCAATATCAATATTGTTTAATCCATCAGCCAATAATTGTAATATCTCTATTTCTCGTTCTGTTAGTGGAGAAGAATCCGATTTTTTTTCTTGAAATTTGTCCTGATTAGGCATTTTATCATATGAAGTTATTTTATTAAGGACTGTTTTAGCAATAGCAGGATCAAGCCATACTCCACCTTCAACTATTCCTTCAATTATTGATATTAACCTTGCAGGATTAACATCTTTCATGCAGTAAGCGTCAGCATTTGCTTTTAGTGCTTCCATAACTTCGTTTTCGCTATCATGAGAAGTTAATATTAAGATTTTTATATCACTATTATAGTCTTTAATAGCTCGTGTTGCATCAATTCCATTCATATTGGGCAAGCCCAGATCCATAATTACAATATCGGGTTCAAAATCTTGTGCTAATTTAACTCCAACTTCCCCGTATTCAGCTTCAGCAATAACTTGTATTCTATGGCTTTCTTCTAAAGCTGTTTTAAGACCTATTCTGGTTAAGGCATGATCTTCAACAATAATTAATTTAATTTCTTTACTCATTAATATTTGATCCTTGCTCATTTAAAAGGGGAATGCTGAAATAAAAAGTGCTACCCTGATCTTGTATACTATTCACCCATATTTTACCATTATGAGCTTCAATTATATGTTTTGAAAGGTACAATCCTAGTCCTGTACCAATCTTCTTTAAAGTTTTTGATCCCTTCGAATATCTCTGAAATAAGTCTTTAAGAGATGATTCAGGAATTCCTATACCATTATCTTTTACGCTTATTATTAAATCTTTGTCTATGGATTCAGTAATAATCTCAATTTTACCATTTTCTGGAGTATAAGTTATAGCATTACTTAATAAATTGATTATTACTCTTTTGATTTCTTGTTTATCAACTATAATTTCAATTTTATCATAATGGGGAATAAATGTTATTTCGTGATTTTTTTCGATGGCTAAAGGCTCGATATCAGAAATACATTCATCCATTAGTTTATTAAAGTTGGTCTTTCTTTTTATTAAAGTTTGTTTCCCTGCTTCATATTTATAACTATCGAGTATAGTATTCACCATTGTAAGGAGATCTTTATTATTTGATATTAATTGTTTAATTATAAAGGCTTGTTTTTCTACCACACTTCCATAAGAACCCTTTAATAATTGTTCAAGAGCTTGCACGCTGGCAAGAAGTGGTACTCTGAGATCATGAGTTAGTGTAGCTGCTAAATCATCCCTGACTTGCTCCAGTTCTTTCCTTTTTTGAAGAGATGAAGCCATGTTATTAAAAGATTGTGCAAGATAACCAAGTTCATCTGTCGATTTAATTTCTACTCTTTTTGAGAAATCACCATTCTCGATTGCACTAGCGGCATTTGTAACTATGGATAGAGGCCTGGTTATTGTTTTTGCTAGTAAATAAGCTAATATAATACCTGCGAGAGCTACCAATATAGTTATATGTAATATAAGAGTGCTATTTCCTGATTTTAAGTTGTTAAAATCTTCTTCTGGAATACCTATAATAAGTTTCCCTACACTGTTTGAATTTCTATTATTTAGAAAATATATTGATGCTCGGTATTTTTTGTTATTTATATTTATTTGCTTATTAAAGACATTCCCAAGATTAGCTTCAAGAGAGGAGATATTAGTGAATATATTTGAAACGTTTTCATTAAGATTAGACAATAATACATTGTCATTATGGGTAATAATTACAGTTGCACCATAAATATTCTTTATTTGTTTGAAGAAACCGGAATTTTTATTTAATACATGTCCAATAAATAAATAATAGTCTTTACCTGCAACGTTAAACCGAATAGTTCCTATTTGAAGCAGGAATCCTAGTTTATTATTGAGATGATTATGTAGATTCTCATTCTGTATAATACCTAATTTTTCTAAATCTTTGATGCTGATAACTTCATTGCTTATTAAAATACCTTGCCTAGATGGAATAAGAAGGCTTTTGAAGTCCAGATTTTTCTCAGTAATAGTTTTAGGATCTGAAAGGAATTTCTTTTTTATATTTGAAGAAATTAGTTCTTTATCCTGATTAAAGAGTAATACTAAATGAAAATCATCTTTTTCCAGAATGCTTTTTAGTTCATTTTTAATATTTTGGTCTATTCGGTTTGTATTATTGTACTTACTTAATTTTTTCTTTAATTTATCTATGGGGACTTTAGATAGAGAATCCTTAAAATTTGCTATGCTGTTATTGTAAAGTTCCCAGGTATATTCGCTGTGGCTGTCTAATTCCTGAATAAGTTTATTATTTAAAGTTGAATTGATAAGTAATGTAGAACTAATAGCCAGTATGAATAATGGTAAAACTGTTACAAATAAAAAGTAAGCAAGTAATCTGGTGCTTATTTTAACTTTTATATTAATCTTTTTCACATTGGCCTTTATTTATTGTTAGCTTAATAAATTAGTAATCCCAGCGTGCATAAGAGTTATAAGTGATTTTAGAAGCGTTGATAATAAATTCTTTAGCTGAATAAAGATTCCAGGGCCTTTTTACCATAATAACTATAATATATTTTCTACCATCTGGTAGCATTACAATACCTGCATCTCCAAGCATGGTGCCTATGTCTCCTGACTTATGGATAAATTGTGCATTATCTGGAAGACCGGCTTGTATTAAAAATCTATTTCTAACGTGGCTCATTATGTCAACTATAGCGGCTCTACTTTTAAGGGTAAGGAAATCAGAATTATCAAGATTAAATAGCATCGTTCCCATATCTTTTGGGGTAGATACGTTTGTTCCGTAAAGATCCGGTAACAGGTCAGACATATGGGTTTTACTAAAACCCCAGGATCTCAAGACTCTATTTAATTCGTTAATTCCGCCAACAGTTGATAATATCATATTTGTAGCTGTATTATCGCTCTCTTGTATCATTAACCGGGCAAGATGATGTATAGGGAAAACAGTTCCAACAGGTTTGTATTGCAGATATCCTGATCCACCTGTTATATTGTATTCTGCTAAACTCATTCTGTCATTTAAGTTGGCAAAGCCAAGTTCTGCTCTTCTGAATAACTGCAACAGAATAGGTATTTTAACTATGCTGGCTGTTGGAAATTCTTGATCTGCATTAATATCTACATATTGTCCTGTAGAAAAATCCCAAATAAATATGCCTGGTTCTAGCGAAGGATATTGTTTGGCTAAATATTTTAATCTGTTTGTTAATCTTGGCATGTTTTTAGCAAGAGTCATCCTCTTCATTAAAGGTTTTTCAAATGAAACATCTCCAAGAGTTTTTGTACCTAAGAAATAATTATTTGCAAAATATTTTTCTGCTGAATTATAAAATGAAGGATCGTTAGGAATCTGGATAGAAGCGTTTTTTATTTTTCTTAGAAATAAATAGTCATATGTATTTAAAAAAGTTTGATGCAAAGCAAAACCGAGAAAGAGAATTACTAATAAGGTAAAACCATATTTTTTGGTTTGACCGCTTTTTAACTTTTTTCTCTGTTTTTGCTTTGTTTTAAGGTTATTATTGTTGATAAAATTTTTGCTTAAATCATTTTGAGTGGGAAATGGCAATTTAAGTTCTCCCTTAAGCCTTTTAATTGATTAATATAAATCATACAATATAAATTTCTAAAGGGTAAGAACTTTAATTATTAGTAAGTAGAATAGAGTAAAAATTCTTAATAATTGTGTTTTATCACATAAATATTCCTGTTTAAAGTTAGTAAAAATTCTTACATAATTTTTAAAAATACTTTAATTACTTGATCCGAATTTATCAAAAAATCTTAAAATTATATTAGGAGAATAATATGAAAAAGGTTAAATTAACTTTATTATCGTTAATCCTGGCTTTTAATATAGGAATACAGGCAGCAAAGGCAGATAGTATAATGCTTCCTGACGGGTCTGTACTTAAAGGAAAGATTTTAACGGTTCTTGGTGGTCTTATTCAAATTAAGACAGAAAGAGGCACGAAAACAGTTTCACGAGAATTGGCAGTTGGAGAGGCAAGAGATATTATTGAAGTAGGTTTTCTGATAAAAAGAAGGTTTATGGGTGAAGTATATTATATAAATGATAATACGCTTGAAATAAGCACTCCTACAGGCAATCTGGCCATAAATCGCCTAAAAGTCAGAGAGGTTATTCTCTCTCAGCAACTTCCTCTTGAAGCCGCACCTCATCATTAGAAAATAACTAAAAAACTGAGATTAGATTTTTTAATAAATTTTGTTAAAATTGTTAGTGGATTAATAATAAGAGTGGAATATGCGTATGAAAAATATTGTTATTTATAACGAAAAAGGGTCATCTGAAATAGCTGAGCAGCTTAAGAGCATTGAAGATTATTCAGTTCAAATTCTTGCTCCACAGGAAATTAAGCAGGTAGAAAGTCTTGATCCTGATCTGGTAGTTTTAGAAAACTCTGAAGAGGTTACTAAAGATATCCTAATCAGAAATAAAATCCCTGCTCCATTGTTAATAGTTAGTGATAAGGTTTTAAATGATATTTCTGTGAGAACAGAAGCACATGATTTTCTTTTGACTAATGAAGAACTAAAAGTTCGTGTGGCAAATTTGCTTAAAATAAAACAGTTAAAAGAAGATATAAAAATTGTTGCAACTACAGATGATCTTACAGGTTTATATAACAGAACCTATTTGCATCAAAGGTTAGAAGCAGAATTATCAAGAGCAAAACGTTATAATATTCCTGTATCCTGCTTATTATTGGACATAGATTTCTTTAAAGTAGTAAATGATATTTATGGTTATGACTGGGGTGATGTTCTTTTACAGGAAATTACCGAAATTATAAAACGTCATGCCAGAAAAGAAGATATTTTAACAAGATACGGTGATGAAGAATTTATTATAGCATTACCTAATACAGATGAAGAAAGCGCTTATATCTTTGCTGAAAGACTCAGAAGAGATATAGAAAAAATGGAATTCAAGCCTGCTGGTGAAGAAGAAAGACATCCTATCACTATAAGTGGTGGAATAGCAAGTTATCCATTCTTAGTAAGTGTAAATGAGACTGCGCAAACATTAGTCAGATATGCTGAGCATGCTCTTTATAACGCTAAAAAGAGAGGCAAAAACAAGATAGTTCAATTCTCACAGATTAATATGGAATTTTAGAAATACTCAGACTAATCATAATAATAAAAAACCTCCTGTTTAGGAGGTTTTTTATTATTATGATTGTGCCTTGTTGAGGTAAGTTAAAAGGCTATTCAGGAAACAAAAATTGTACAGCTGTCATTGCGAAGATTCCAAAGGAATCTGTGGCAATCCATCCATTTTACAATTAAAAGCTACCATTCAAAATAGATCATCACACAGTCACCTTCTTCAAATTCATTAATCTTGGTGATAAGACTATGATTAATAACTTAAAAGAGTGGCTTAGCCACCTCGTGATGACATAAGAAAATTTAATTCCTGAATAGGCTCTAATACCGTTGTAAAGCATCTATAGCATATCAGAGGGATCAACGTCTATTAGAAATTTAATATCTTCAGGAACATTAAACTGTCTGATAAAGCTTGTAGCTAAAAAGTGTCCGTTTTCTCCCAGTCTATTCTTGATTATTATTTGAAACCTGTATTCATTCTTGATTTTAGAAATAACGCAGGGAGCTGGGCCTAAAACTTCAAGTTTTTCCTGAATTCCTCTGGAATCTGTAAATAAACTTAGCTTGTATGCAAGTTCATCAGAGAATTTACTTGCTCGAATTTCATTTTTTGAGCTTAAGATAAGCCTGATTATCTGGCTATAAGGTGGATAGGAATATTCATACCTGGATTGTATCTCTGAGTAATAAAAGCTTAAATAATCCTGTTCTTTTGCAGTTTGCAGTGCAAAAAAGTCGGGAGTATACGTCTGAAAATACACAGTTCCTTTAAAATCACCTCTGCCGGCTCTTCCTGCTACCTGAGTTAATAATTGAAAGCCTCTTTCGCTTGATCTGAAGTCCGGCATGTTAAATAAGGAATCAGACATTAAAACTCCGACAAGAGTCACATTTGGAATATCCAGCCCTTTTGCAATCATCTGAGTGCCGATTAAAACATCAATTTTGCCATTGGAAAACTCTTTAATAACATCAATGTGAGCATTCTTTTTGGCCATAGTATCGCTGTCCAATCGTGCAACTTTAGCTTCAGGAAATTCTTTTTTGAATTCTTCTTCAACTTTCTGTGTTCCCATGCCGTAGTATCTGACAGCATTACTGCTACATTTAGGACAGACTGTAAAAATATTCTGTTCAAAACTGCAATAATGACATCTGAGTTTATTATTAGTTTTATGAAGAATTAGAGGAATTGAACATTTCTTGCATTCAGCGGTATATCCACAGCTATCACAGAATGTGTAAGTGGAAAAGCCTCTTCTGTTTATCAAAAGTATGGATTGTTTTTTTTCTTTGATATTTCTCTCAATAGCTTGTCTCAAGGCTCTCGAGAATACCCCTTTGTTTCCTCTGCCATATTCCTGCTTCATGTCAATTATTGCTACTTTTGCAAGATCTTTTGCTCCAAATCTCTCAGGTAAAAGCATGACCCTATTACTGTTTAGAGTTTGGTAGTATGTTGCTATATCAGGAGTTGCGCTCCCTAATACAAAAGCTGCCCCTGATCTTTTTGCCCTTTCTTTAGCCAGGTCCTTTGCATTATATCTTGGAGTGGGTGAGGTCTGTTTATAACTTGATTCATGTTCTTCATCGATAACGATTAAGCCAATATTTTTGATTGGAGCAAATATGGCAGACCTTGCCCCAATGATTATCCTGATTTCGTTGTTTCTAATTCTTTGCCAAATATCAAATCTTTCACCTTCTGACAGGTTACTATGCCAGATACCTACTTTATCAGTACCAAATCTTTTAGATATTCTGTAGGCTAATTGTGAAGCTAAAGGTATTTCAGGAGCTAAAAATATAACATTTTTACCTGCATCAAGAGCTTTTCTAGCTGCGTGGAAATATACTTCAGTTTTACCAGATCCTGTTACTCCATATAATAGCAATGGATCTGAATCGCATTTTTCTATAGCTTTTGATATTCTTTCAAGAGCTTCATTTTGCTCAAAACTCAATTCAAGAAAATCCTCTGTTTCATCAATTTCAAAAATTTCAAGAGGATTTCTGTATATTTCCTGTTCAATAATCTTAATATTGCCAGCTTCTTGAAGCTTTTTAACAGTTGGATATGTTGTTTTTGAGATTTTTAAAAAATCGCTTAGTTTACTTTTGCCATTTAGAGAATCCAGTATCGCCAGGATTTCAAAATGTCTTTTGTTGGAAGAATTTTTTTCTAAAAGTTCAATCCAATTTTCAATTTTAGGTTTCTGGTTTTTTATGTCTATTACATTATCAATTTTAATAATATCAAGAGCCACAAGCTTTCTTAATGTTTCATAAAACTTGGAAGATGGTAATTTAGCTTTCTTTTGAAGGCTAGACACAGTAATTTCAGGATTATTAACCAGAATTTCATAAAGGGTTTGCTGACTTTTGTTTAATTTTGATTGTTCAAATTGAATATCTTGAAGAATAGCTACTCTTTTTGCTTTAGAGAAAAAATTTACAGGAATTGCTGTTGATATTACTGTTGGCAAATCACAGCAATAATAATTTGAGACCCATTCTAGAAATTGCAGATACTCAAGATCAAAAACAGGCACATTATCCAGAATTTCGTATACAGATTTAGCTTTAATTCCTTCCGGTAAATAATCACTAAATCCAACTATGTACGCATTTACAACACCCTGTGATCCAAATGGAACCAGAACAGGTAATCCTATTTGAATTTTTTCTTTTATCTCATCAGGGATGAGGTAACTAAAAGTACGCATGTGCAGGCTTGGAATATCTACAATAACCTGCACATATTTATTAGCATTTTCTTTCATCAATGTTGTTTAAAAACTTATTCTTCCTCAGTGCAGAGCTCTTTTTGCGCTTCTTCTACTGCCTGTTTAAGTTCTTCTAATTTATCAGGCGGGAATGTTACGCCTTTTTTAGTGGGATTCCAGTTAATCCCATCATCAGTTGTGTAATAAACTCTTAAATCAAGGTATTGTTTACCTTTATACTCATTAATCTGAATATGAATTTCCTCTGTAGCGCTACGTGGAATTGACGCTAACATTTTACTTTCAGCCATAATTTCTCCTCTAAAACACTAAACTCTATCAGCAATTTTACCAAATTTGAATACATTATACATAACTATCCAATTTGGGAATACATGTCAAATTGATTCAGCATTATATTTTATTAGTCCAGTAAAGTTATTGACATATAAGTTTAATAATTAATGAAACAGTCTTTTTTACTGCCAAAAAATTTTGAATCAGTATAAGAATTTCAGGGAAAGAGATTTTTATGGTTAATAAAATAAAAATAAAAATAAATGAACAAGTTGAAATAATGAAAAAATACAAGCAAGAGTATGACTCTAAAAGGGGCCCTTTTGGAGAAAATAGGACTGATGAACATTTTAAAAATATAAGCCTCAGTGATAATAATGAAATATTATCTGATAAAAGTAGTGAAAGTATTGTATCAGCTGATTAATAGACAAAATAAAAAAGCTACCGTATGGTAGCTGCTAGACAATCTTGGGAGGAGATTTGGGGGGTTGTATTACATTCTTATTAAGAACAAAGGATTTAAATAATTTACATCTTTTCTTATAACTTTTAACAATTTGTTACATTTGAAATATAAAAATTAGCTATTCAGGAATTAAATTTCTTTATGTAATTTGAGGATACTTCGCATTGTCATTGGTTAACAACTTATTCAATTATTCTCTTGTCATTGCGAGGGGTGAAAGCCCGTGGCGATCTTTCTAAATAACAATTATAAGCAATAAACCTCTTTGGAAAGATTGCTTCGTCACTTCGTTCCTCGCAATGACAACAGAAATTTATTT
>MFRQ01000150.1 GCA_001784615.1 Candidatus Melainabacteria bacterium RIFOXYA2_FULL_32_9 | reverse complement strand
TTGACTTTTGGTGATTGTCTAATAGAGGTCTAACCTATTTCTTGCACTATTTCAAAAATTCAGTTTTAGTTAAGGACTTTAATAGTGTGACTGAGTCACCTACAAAAATACCTATTGGATTAGAATGAGCTCATCAAAATCCATAAGTATTTTTTACGCTGTCCTTAATTATGTACATACCCAATTGACTGGAAAAAAGGCAAATCAATTCCTTCCTGATTAAATCTTTCAATGATTCTCTTCTTAAACTCTCTTGAAACTGCCCATTGCTGTGCTGTTTTTGTCTTAATAATTAATCTTATTGTCAATCCATTTGGATCAATAGAATCAACTCCAAGTATCTCAGGTTCTTCGATAATTTTATCAGGCCATTCATTCGCAAGATTACTTGCTTCTTGAGATATAATAGAGAAAACTCTCTGAATATCCTGCTTATAAAATACTTTAACGTCAATAACAGCTCTGGACCATAATTTGGTCATTACTATAACTTTTTTTACTTCACCATTTGGAATTATATGAACATTGCCTTCTAAATCCCTTAAAACTGTGGTTCTTAGATTCATATTTTCTACTACACCGGCATGATCATCAATTTTTATTATATCTCCAATACCATATTGATCTTCTAATAAGATAAAGAAGCCCGTAATTATATCTTTAACAAGATTTTGAGCTCCAAAGCTCACTGCTAAACCTAATACACCAACACCGGCAATCACAGGAGCAAGATTTAATCCTAATTCTCCAAGTATCAGCATAAAAGCAATTAAGCTGATAAACACTACAGTAAAACTATTAATGATTCTTGTTATTGTTTGGGTTCTTAATTTAAGCCTATCATCATTTATCAGTGAAGTTGACTCAATTATTTTTCTTACTTTCTCTGCAAATACTATCGCTACTTTAATAATTATCAGCGAAACAACAATTATTAAACCAACCCTTAAAGCTGCTTCTAAAGCATCCTGAGTTGCCAACTTGTTAATTAAAACTTGTAGAGAATTGATATCAAAAACTTTGCTCATACAAAATATTTACACTCTTATTCTTTTCTGTGATGTGAAAAAATCTTCTTAGGAGACTCAATAAATATTCTCTCTAATTTTCTTAAAAATTTCACTATTGCCATCTCTTCATGCTTAATTAGAGGGTCAACAAGTATTGTTATAAGTCCTAATCTTTGTCCTACCCAAATATCAGTCAGAGGTCTATCTCCAATCATTGCCACTTGCGATGGCAATAAGTCCATCTCTTTTAAAGCTTTAGCTGCAATTAACGTTCCTGGTTTTTTAGCTTTTGCATATGCTGGCGCACCAATTAACTGCGCAGCTTCTTCCACATAATGCTTATGTGGATTATTACTTACTATAGAAATTTTAAAATCATTTTTAACAATCTCAAGCCAACCTTCTACTTCCTTTGACAGTTCACAAGTCTTTGGAGCCATAATTGTATTATCAAGGTCAAATATTAAGCCCTTAATACCTTCTGCCCTTAGATCTTCCAGATTAATGTCCGTTACGTGCTCCACAACATAAGTCGGGTTCAGCCTGAATACCATCTTGTCCTTCCTTACTCCTAATAATTCCCCAATGCCAGTTTTCTAATTTGCCATACTGTTCATCCAAACTGAGATAAATTATATCATTAGTATCCGCAACTTGAACAGCTTCATTTTTAGAATTAATTATATTAGTTATCTCAGCGCTTATCTGTTGGGTTGGAGTTATCCATTCGATAAAATCTCCTAACTTGATCTGATTTCTTGCAAGAACTTTATAGGTATTGCTATTTTCCTGCCCAATAATGGTTCCGAGGAAAGTTGCACCGGCTATACCTTTACTAACATTATAATCATAATGACTGGAATCAGGTTTATCAATAAGAAATCCCGTTGTAAAACCACGATTACCTACTTTTGACAACTCATATAACAATTCATTGGTATTAGCTGGTTTTCCTGCATAATGAGCATCTATTGCTTGCCTGTATGCTTTAGCTACGACTGAAGCATAATATAAGCTTTTTGTCCTACCCTCAACCTTAAATGAACATACCCCCGCATTTATTAAATCAGAAATGTGTCCGATTAATGCCTGATCCTTTGGATTAAGAATATATGTCCCTTTTTCATCTTCAGTAATTTCATAATATTGACCCGGACGCTTTTCTTCAACCAGATGATATTTCCATCTACAAGGCTGCACACAGCCACCCTGATTTGATTTTCTCTTATTATCTGTCATATAGTCACTAAGTAAACATCTTCCGGAATATGCAACGCACATAGAGCCATGTACAAGAACTTCTAATTCCATACCAGGAACTTTATTTGCAATTTCTTCTATTTCTCTTAAAGCTAATTCCCTAGCAAGAATTACTCTTGTTATACCTAAATCCTGCCAGAATTTAACAGCTTCATAATTTAGAGTATTTGCTTGAGTACTTACATGGAGAGGAATATCAGGAAGCTTTTTCTTTAATATAGAATAAAATCCTGGATCTCCGAATATAATACCATCAGGCTTAGCATCAGATAAAATCTCAATTAATGGTGGAAGCTTCTCAATATCATTATTTTGAGCAAAGATATTTACCGTCACATAAGCCTTTACACCCATATTATGAGCTGTATCAATAGCATCTTTAATATTTTCTAAAGTAATAACGTTCCCTGATTTCATGCTTCTTAAGCTGAAATCAACTATTCCTAAATAAACGGCATCTGCACCATATGCAATTGCATATTGCATTTTTTCTATATTACCAGCTGGAAGTAAAAGCTCTGCCCTATTCATGACTATTCACTCATAATTTTCAATAGTAACCACACTCACTATACTAATAAGCTTAGCAAAAAGAAAATAATTAAGCTAATCTTACAGATTAATCTATAAGAAAATTAATTTTTATAAAAAGCTTATCTACATTTTCTAGCTAAATATAATCCAGAACTATTTAACTTTAAGATCAAAAATCTCAACTTGCTTATCTTCTATGTTATAAATACCTTTAGATTCAAAGATTAGATTAGTATCCTCTTTTAAGGCTTCATATTTTTTCTTAAATAACTCACTAACTATTACTTCATTATCACCACCAAGATTTAAGAATTTTGTTGTGCTAACAAAATCTTGACCCTCTGTAGCTTCAGAATAAGAGCAATGACAGGCAATTCCATAATAAAATCTTTTACTCTGATCCAACACTTCTTTATTTATTTCTACAACTTTATTATGCACATAAAATGCATAGTCAATGGCATCAATTATATTATAGAAAATAAAGTTACATGCCCCATCTTCACCCTCGAACCCATCAGCCTGCCTACCATTAAATCCTTTTGATTTATTGATAATATCATTTACCATTGTTCCAAGGATGCCTTCACCGAAAACATCCTCTCTTCCAACATATAGATAAGCATTTGCGGTTTCTTTCTGTCTGAATTTTAATACTAAATAAGTAATCTTATTTTTTGCTAGTTCTTCAAGGTATTTCATCCTCTGAAGCTCTTGTTGCTCTCTTTCTCGAGCTTCCTGAATCTTTTTCTTATTCTCTTTTATCATTAACTCTACATTATCCAAAATCTTTTCAAATCCTGAAAAAACAAAAAATACAACAACAAAAATACTTGCCAATATAAATGGAGCAAAATCAACAGTTATATCTTCATATTTGATATTAAAATTAGCATAAACCTTGATAAAAGATAAAAATGGAGAAAATACATACCCTAATATTGCTATAAATGGTTTTATAGCTTGTAAATTAATAAGCGTTAAAAACCAGTAAAACATTATTATTGGAACTAAAAGCAATGAAATTGCTTCAATGAGCTTAACAAACCCTTTTAAAAGTTTCATTTAACTTCTCCTGACAGTCACACGCATTATTAAAGCATATTTACTGAACTATCTTTGAGACCCAAAGCAAACCAAATAACATACAGTGAATCACAAATCTTCTACCATTTAGATAATTATAACTGATTTTTTATTAAATATTAAGTTGTATTTAATAAAAAATTAAATAAATTGATGCTCTTCTGAATTTTCTTTATTAAAAACGCTTACACTTTTGTAATGATGGGAATTTTTATACCAATGATAAACAGCTCGTGCTAATCTTCTAGGACTATGTCTTACCAAACCTTCTTTATTTTTCTCTATTAATCTCTTAATAACAACTTTAACTCCAAGCTTTTTAAGATTTTCTATATCAAGCTTAACTGGTACTGAATTAACCGCTTTATATTTAAGAGCAAGATTCTTTGGAAGACTATCATTAACAAATACTGCATCAATAATATTTTTATATCTCGAATGATCAAGTATAGTCCTTACATGATCAGCAGCTGAAAAATCATCAGTCTCACCAGGCTGAGTCATAATATTACAGATATAAATCTTCTTAGCCCTTGAATTTGATATTGTTTCAGTTATCCCATCTATTAATAAATTTGGAATAATGCTTGTATACAAACTACCTGGTCCTAAGATTATTATGTCAGCGGTTTCAATTGCGTGAACTGCATCTTCAAGAGGCTGTAAATTTGCAGGTTCAGTTCTTAATCTTTTGATTTTACCACCAGCTTCAGGAATATGGGATTCTCCCATAATAACTCTTCCATCTTCAAGCTCAGCAACAAGTCTCATATCATCAAGAGTAGCAGGTAATACCTGTCCTCTTATAGCAAGAACTTTTGATGATTCTTTAACAGCTGTTACCATATCACCGGTAATGGCACACAAAGCTGATAAAAACAGGTTGCCAAAACTATGTCCTTCAAGACCGTTACCTGATTTAAATCTATATTGGAATAATTCTGTTACTAGGTCTTCTTCATCAGCAAGGGCAGCAATACAGTTTCTGATGTCACCTGGAGGAAGAACTCCCATTTCTTCTCTTAATCTGCCTGAACTTCCGCCATCATCGCCTACAGTTACCACTGCTGTTATATTATTTGTTATATGTTTTAAACCTTTTAAAATTGTAGATAAACCTGTGCCACCGCCTATAGCTACAATTTTAGGCCCTCTATTAAGCTTTCTTCTTCTATATAATGTTTCTAAAAGATGTGCTCTATCACCGGGATCTATTGCATCCATAATTGAGGAATTGGCTTTTTTCCATCCTAATAAAAAGAATATAAACCCTAAAAATACAACGATACTGCCTGTCAATGATGATGGAGACTTTTGAGCTACTGTTCGTACCATTTCTATAGACTGGTTAATAGGATGAAGATCTAACACTATTGCCCCGCCAAGAGCCAAACAAAAAGTACCTAAAAATGTTAAGAAGAACCATCTTTTTATTTGCAAACCAGGCAACAACCAAGTCGCCATTCTTGAAACTTTTTTATATTTAGGGACCTTCACTTCTCTACCTCTTAATAGTTCTAAATGCAATATAAACCATATTAAAAATTTAGTAGTGCTACAACCTGATAACTTTAAATTAAGTCTGCTTGGTTCAAAGGCTTTGTGACACAGTCACATTTTTAAGTCATTAATTATTCCAGTGAGGACTAAATTTGTACCTTTGGCACTTAACTTAGGTTCGGTAATGGATATTACCAAAAATTTAATTTCCTTATTTTGCCTAGTTTACCAGAATCCTTAATGTTATCTTATAGTGTATTCCGTATAATATATTCTGTCAAATAGGCAAATACACTAAGAAATTCTAATTATATAAAATACTTATAAACTAAATTCAGAATTATAAATAAACAAAAAATCCAAACTTAATTTTACAAGATAAATATACTTAAAACATTCAACAAATAGAAGATATCTTCGACACTTTTTATAAGTGTAAAATTAGTGCTCTAACAAAATAATTTTAAAGACTTGTGAGTCAGTCCGCTAAGAAAGCAAAAAAAAGTTTTTACCTAGAATTATAAAACGTGGAAATGTCATCCTAAATTTATTTCGGGATCTATCCTGTTTACTAATAAAAGCTTAAAGCGTTAACTGTATAGATGCCGGAACACGTCCGGCATGACATTAGTAAGTATTTTTTCTTACCTCCTTAGAACCTATCCGACAAAAAAACGTCTAAAATTTTAAGTTCAGAAAAATAACTTAAAAGGTTTAGACAAAAATGAGCAAAAACAATG